>JAGSGJ010000069.1 GCA_023955225.1 Sulfurovum sp. | reverse complement strand
TATGCAGAGTTTGGTATAGACCTAAACCAACAAGTTATTTCAGTACTGTGTTTAGAAGAGTCTGATGTTCAAAACATCTACACGGCGCTGAGCATTCGCTCTACTAATGAAGATATAGGAATTCTTTCCTACCTACACGAATCTAAAAATCGTAAAAAGCTCTCTCTTGCAGGGGTAAACAGAATCGTTTATCCTCAAGAACTCATCGGTGTACTTGCGCGTGAGTTTACGGGTAAGCCTGTTGCCTTTGAAGCGATTAATGCACTTCGCTCTCAAAGTACAGATGTTGTTATTGAAGAGGTGATGGTAGATGAGCGCATCTTGAGTAGAAGAGAAAGTGTAGAAGACTTAAACATACATGCGACACCACTTATTCTTCTTGGAGTCTACCGAGATAAGCAGTTTCATTTTAATCCACAGATGGACTTTGACTTAGGTGAAGGTGATATCTTGGTGATGATAGGACTTGGACACATGATAAAAGAGTTCTCGCTTAATCTTCACAAAAAAAGAGAGCTCAAATGAAAAGCATGATAGTGTTTGGGTATAACGAATATGCCAAAGAGATTGCCTCTAACTTTAAAGATGACAAGATTGAACTTCGTATCTGTGTGATAGATGATGCAAGTTACAAACGCGCGCTTGATGATGGCTATACTGACGTTGAAAAAGTTGAGTTTGATGATGACTGGGTAAGTATAGGCAAAGAGTTTACTATCTCTGAGCTTACCTGTTTTTGTGCCCTTGATGATGATGCGCAAAATGTGTTTTTAACCATCTCACTTCGAGCAGAATATCCTAAGCTAAACATCATCTCTCTTGCTACGTCTAAAGACAGTGCAAACAAGCTTCATTTAGCCGGTGCAAACAAGGCAGTAGCGAAACTCGAAACGACGGCAAATGTTATAGTAGAATCTTTAGAAAAACCAGCCGTTGTTGAAGTGATGAATGATATCTTATATCATAACCAAGAACTCAAGTTAGCTCAATATACTATCAACAAAGGCTCAGTCTTAGAAGATATGAAGCTACATGATGTAAAAATTCATGAAGAGTACGACATCATCATCTTGGCTATTGCAGACCTAGAGCTTGAAGCAGAACTGAGTTTTACCTCTGCAGGACATGAACATACTATAGACCCTGGAGATGTACTCGTCGTCATGGGAAAAGAAGATAATCTGGAAAAATTTGAAAAGGCAATACAATAATGGCAAAGATAGGTGTAATTGGAGCAGGAAAATGGGGAACGGCACTTGCCTTTGCCCTGAGTGAGAAGAACGATGTCTACATCACGTCTCGAACACCAAGAGATGTAAAAAACTTTGTAAGCCTAGAAGAGATTTTAAAGCTAGAATATCTAGTGATAGCTATTCCAGCTCAGCAAATCGGCTCATGGTTAAAAGAAAACTTTATCTATAACAATCAAAAAGTATTAGTAGCAGCCAAAGGTATAGAAGCTATAACAGGACGTTTTTTAAATGAGGTCTATGCACCTTATGTACCTGAAGAAAACATATCGTTTTTATCTGGACCTTCTTTTGCCACAGAAGTGATGAAGAGCTTACCAACAGCTCTTGTTATCAACAGCATAAGTGAGAAGACCGCGACAGAGTTTTCTTCATTTTTCCCATCATTTATCAAGACTTATATCTCAGATGATATCGCGGGTGCAGAAGTCGCAGGTGCGTATAAAAATGTTATTGCTATCTCAGCAGGTGTCTGCGAAGGTCTCGGGCTAGGAAAAAATGCTGCAGCAAGTCTTATCTCTCGAGGTCTGGTCGAGATGGAACGTTTTGGAAGACATTACGGTGCACGTCCTGAAACCTTTCTCGGACTCAGTGGAGCAGGGGACCTGTTTTTGACAGCAAGCTCTACTATGTCACGAAACTTTAGAGTTGGGCTTGGTCTGGCCAAGGGACAGTCTCAAGAAGAGATACTAAAGGAGCTTGGCGAAGTCGCTGAAGGTATAGGTACGTCTTATGCACTTCAAAAGATTATGGATAAAGAAGAACTATATCTTCCTATTGCACATGAGGTCTATGAGATTTTAGAAGGAAAGATCCCTCACCATAGTTTACGAGACCTACTGGGACAATAGATTATAAGTTCTCTGTAATTTTCTTTTATGTAGTATTTACAAATGAAATTAAATAAACTGACATTAATAAATCCATTAACAGTATTAAAAATAATTATAGTTAGTACATTTTTTTTAATAGTTGTTGTTGTGTACTTTGTAACAACAAAGGATATGAATTCTCGTAAAAAAGAAGCATTATCTCATGAAGTTATTAATTTAAACAACACATATAAAGTTAGTATGAGTAGATTTGAAATAGTCTCCGAAAGTATTACTAATACAGTTATAAAGACTAAAGAAGTCTTAGAAATTTTATATAAAGCAAAGCATGCAAAAAATGATAATACATTAGTTCCACTTCGAAGTAAACTATATGAAATCATGAAACCCCATTTTGATAGCTTAAAAAAAGTT
>JAGSGJ010000053.1 GCA_023955225.1 Sulfurovum sp. | reverse complement strand
GACAAACGCGTTACTGTCATACTCGACGACATAGGCATGTGTCTTAGGAAGATTTAACCCTTTTGGTACGAGTGCGAGTTCTCCCTCTTTCATGGTCAGCAGGGGTCTGAGTTTGTCTGCTTCGTACTGTTCAGGCGTTTCATGCCAGTCTAAATGATCCGGAGTGATAGGAAGCAGGAGATAAATGTCTGGTGACGCTGTGTGGGTATGATGCAGGGCAAAGGAAGAGCTTTCAAGTACCCAGATAGGGGCATTTGTATCTAAGTCTGCCAAAGGTGTACCGATGTTCCCTCCGCTGAGTGCACCACGTTTGGCTAAAAGATGTGTAAGCATTTGGGTGGTCGTTGTTTTACCATTTGTCCCAGATATCCAGATGCTAAAAGGCATCTCTTTGTCAAAGTAATCATATTCACTTAGCAGGTTTTTGGCAGATTTGATCAGAGGATGATCTGGTTTGAGGCTGGGTGTGGTTACTTCCAAATGACTTTTCTCCGGATCAAAAAGCGCTGAGGGGAGTATCTGATTACCTGCTTCATCCGTATATGCTTCTGTGACATTGTCATCAAAAAAAGTACATCCACCACCTAGTTTTTTGGCGATAGCTTTGGTGGTGAGACCGTAACCAAAGAGTGTGGGTTTTGTCTGTTCCATCATTATCTGAACTTAAATGAGATGAGTGCAAGCACATTTGCGATGAATGAGATCATCCAGAAACGTACGATGATTTTATTTTCTGCCCATTTTTTGAGTTCAAAATGGTGGTGTATAGGGGCCATAAGAAAGACGCGTTTTCCCCGTAGCTTAAAACTTCCTACTTGCAGTATGACGGAGACCGTTTCTATGACAAAGATGAGACCTATAAGGATAAGGAGTATTTCACTTTTTCCCAAGATGGCAAGATAGGCTAAAAAACCACCGATAGCAAGGCTACCCGTATCTCCCATAAAAATCTCTGCAGGGTAACAGTTGTACCATAAAAACCCAAGCAGACCACCTATAAGTGCAGCAGCGAGTATCATGACTTCACCTACACCTTTAATATTTGGAACCAGTAGGTACTGACTAAAAATGGCATGCCCTGTCACATAGATGATCAGCCCCAATGTGACCAATGCAATAATAGAAGGTACCGTTGCAAGACCATCAAGACCATCGGTAAGATTGACTGCATTGGTTGTGGCTAAAAATACAAGTACCCAAAAAGGAATGGCTGCATACCCTAAGTCAAAAAGGGGTGTTTTGAGAAAAGGTACATAAAATTCTGTGGGGAAGCCTCCGTAGATAAGCAGTCCTGTTGCAAGTGCTGCAACGACAGCCTGCAATCCCATTTTACCTTTGGGTGTAAGTCCTTCCAGGTTATCCCCAGCAAGTACTTTCCCTAGGTCATCTTTAAACCCAACCAATCCAAAACCAATGAGTGTGATCAGTCCTCCAAGTATGTAGATGTTGGATAGATCTACCGTCAATAGAGCCGCAAAGAGTGAAGCAATGAGAAATACTACACCACCCATCGTTGGGGTATGTCGTTTCCCTTCATGTGCAGGAACATATTTACTGATGGGTTGATTTGCATTTTTTGAGATAGCCCAGGAAAGATATTTTGGCATGACAAACAATGTTACAATAAAAGCGATAAAAAATGCGATACCTGCACGCACTGAGATGTATCCAAAAAGATTAATATCTAAGAGGTGGGAGAGTTCGTATAGCATGGGCAACTTTCGTTCAACCCGTATTATGCAATAGAAATCATGAAACTAGTATGAGTCATTGCGCCTAGGGTACTTACAATAAATCATCGCTTAACCTTCGGGTTAAGGTAAAATTGATTGCAAGCACCCTAAACACAAGCACTACACACTATTTTCACAATCCTGTTGCATAATACGGGTGTTAAATTTTGTATTAAAGAATTAAGAAAGTTTATTTTACTATTATTTCAATTAAATACTACGAAAAGAATTATTATGAAACAAAAAACAGTTTTAATCATCACCGATGGCATAGGGTGTAAACC
This sequence comes from Sulfurovum sp., assembly GCA_023955225.1. GTDB lineage: Bacteria > Campylobacterota > Campylobacteria > Campylobacterales > Sulfurovaceae > Sulfurovum. Next base: position 8,000 of record JAGSGJ010000053.1, on the reverse strand, counting down.
AGACAGTACATGTAATGCATTTAAAGATGCGACAAAGCCTACTTATGACACACTTTTTGAAACAGCGCCTAGAGCACTCATTTCTACACATGGTTTAAGTGTAGGGCTACCAGAAGGACAGATGGGAAACTCTGAAGTAGGTCATATGACCATAGGTTCGGGACGTATTTTGTACCAGGATCTGGTAAAGATCTCTTTGGCACTTGAAGATGGAAGTATCGAGAACAATCAAGAATTAAATGATGTCTTGGAGAAGAGTGATCGTGTACATTTGATAGGTTTACTTAGTGACGGGGGTGTACACTCTCATATAGAACATACGATAGGCATGGCACAACTTGCAAAAAGTAGAGGAAAAAAAGTCTTTTTACATTTGATCACCGATGGTAGAGATGTGAGTCCTACGTCAGCTAAAACGTATGTGGCTCAAATAGAAGCGATCTGTGATGAGAGTATTTCCATCGTCAGTATAGGTGGGCGTTTCTTTACGATGGACAGGGATAATCGTTGGGAGAGAGTGGAGAAAGGATATCGCGCGATAGCTGAGGCTATACCATCAACGACATTGACCCCAGAAGCGTATATTGACGAGAGTTATGCAAAAAATGAGACGGATGAATTTATAGAACCTGTTGCATTTGGAGCGTATGGAGGAATGGAAGAGGATGATGTTGTACTTTTGACAAATTTTCGTTCAGACAGAGTACGGGAAATCACAGCAGCTTTGGGTGATGAACATTTTGATGAGTTTGCATGTAAGTCTACACCACTGAACATAGCAACGATGACAAAGTATGATGCAAGTTTCCCCTACCCGATACTGTTTCCTAAAGAGGCACCGAAACACACTTTGGCAGAAGTGATAAGTGACGCAGGACTTAGACAACTTCATACAGCAGAAACGGAAAAGTATGCCCATGTCACTTTTTTCATGAATGGTGGTATAGAAGAGCCTATGATAGGCGAGAGCAGAGTACTCATCCCCAGTCCTGATGTGAGAACTTATGATATGCAACCGGAGATGTCTGCAGCAGAAGTGGGTGAAGCTGTACGTACAGCGATGGATGAGTCTTATGATTTCATCGTAGTAAATTTTGCCAATGGAGATATGGTAGGACATACAGGTAACTATGAAGCAGCATGTCAAGCGGTGAATGCTGTAGATACGGAGCTGGGCTTAATCCTAAGCAAGGCAAAAGAAGATGCTTATGCTGTGGTGCTTACTTCAGACCATGGAAATTGTGAAGAGATGAGAGACAGTGAAGGACATGTGCTGACCAATCATACGGTAGGTGAAGTATGGTGTTTTGTCATGGCTGGGGGTGTCACAGAAGTGAAAGAAGGGTGTGGATTAAATAATGTTGCGCCTACCGTGCTTAAGCTCATGGGATTGGAAATACCTGAAGAGATGGATGAACCACTGATCTGACCCAAGGTTTGGGTCAACAGGAGAAAAGTGACTTTTTGATCTTTTCAAATTCTTCGTAATCGTTAGGAGTGATCGTATCTGAGTAGATGATATGATTAAGTTGCTCGAGGATATGCATTTTACTGAGTTTGTCATCACATAAAGCATTATTGATAATCGCAAGGTGCTCATCAAGATCATACTCTTCCTGCAACGTTTCTTTTAAAAATGCTTCTGCTTCCTCAGAATCACAATCAAAATCCATTTCCATAAGTTTACAAAAAAGTGGTGCTTCCTTTTTGATATCTCTGTGATCGATTTTTATGATATGTGCAAGTAAGGTAGCTACTGATTTTTTAATTTTCTTTTCCATATCTATCTTTCCTTTTCTGCCATTGTACCATAAAAACATGGTACAATTTTATCAAAGAATAAAAAAGGGTCAAAATGAAATTTACAGGTAACAATGTTTTAGTCACTGGAGCAAGTAGAGGAATAGGTGCAGAAATAGCAAAAAGTCTTGCGACATTTGGTTTGAAAGTATGGGTCAATTATCGTTCCGGAGAGGCTGAGGCAAATGCTGTAAAAGCAGCTATAGAAGCTGAAGGCGGGAAAGCCGAGGTGATCGGTTTTGATGTAAGTGATGATGAGGCATTTGTTGCAGCTATGAAAAGCATTGTTGAAGCAGATGGTGAGCTTTCATACCTTGTAAACAATGCGGGTATTACTAAAGACGGTCTGGCTATGCGCATGAAAGTTGAAGCATTTATGGATGTGATCAATGCAAACTTGACATCAACATTCATAGGATGTCGAGAAGCATTAAAGGTCATGCGTAAAAAACGTTTTGGTTCTGTGGTGAACATCGCTTCCATCGTAGGTGAAACGGGTAATGCAGGGCAGACCAATTACGCTGCATCTAAAGGTGGAACGATCGCTATGACCAAGTCATTTGCTATAGAAGCAGCGACATCTGGCATACGTTTTAACACGATTACTCCGGGGTTCATCGCTACAGAAATGACGGATGTACTTAAAGATGAGGTGAAAGATGCTTTCACTTCAAAAATACCAATGGCTAGATTTGGTGAACCTAAAGAGGTAGCTGAAGCCGTAGCATTTTTACTCTCTGACCACTCTTCTTACATTACAGGTGAGACACTTAAAGTCAATGGCGGGATGTTTATGTAAGATTAGAAAACTTTCTTTAGCGGAAAGTTTTCTTTAGTAGATACCACAAAAACAGTACAGCGGCAGCTATGAGTAAACCTACCATCAGCCTGTCACTGTATGCGACTAATGTCTCCTCAAAATTTTTAATCAAATAGATCCATAATATAATAGCAATGAGTGTACTAACAAGTACAACACTCAGAGTCACCCGATGTCTAAACCCAATCAAAAACCCTACAAAACTTCCTACTACCGGCCCTGTCATCGCAAAAGGTGTTAATACAAATAAAATAAGCCCAATGACTCCATAACGTTTAATGAGAGGTTCGTATTTGTGTGCCTTCTTTTTAGAGCGTTCGAGGTAGCGACTGAGTGGTGGGTAAGAGACGAAGTCGAGTTTTTTCCAACTCAGTACAAAAAGCGGATACAAAATGAGTACCATAATAGATTCGATAAAAAAATTGAAGGCTACAAGAAAAGTAGAATCCATTTGTGAAGCTACTCCTATAGAAAGACCTGCCATACGTCCAAATATGACGTTAGTAACAGTAATACTGAATAACTGCTGAAGATAGCTTGGATAAAAAAGAGCACAAAGTAGTAGTAGTATGAAATAAAAGCCCAATAAGATGAAACCTAAAAGTAAGATCTTACCCTCTAAATGTTTTAAAAATGAATGATCGATTTTCAAAAAATTACCTTCTCTATAGTATATGGAATAAAAGTATAACATGATATTGCCCTATCATGTAAATAATTTTGGGGTATAATAATGAATAAAATACTAAAGAGAAGGAAAGTCTTGGCACGGATACTTGTATTGGAAGATGATAAATTATTCAATGAAACCCTGGAAGACTTTTTAGAAGAAGAAGGGCATAGTATTCATTGTGCCCTGGACCCCTACAGTGCACTTGACTTAACCTATGAATATGTGTTTGATCTTTACCTTTTTGATGTCAATTTACCGTATGAAAATGGTTTTGAGCTTTTAGAAAAGTTACGTCAAAGTGGGGATGAAACCCCTTGTATCTTTATTACATCCAGAGAAGATAAAGCATCATTACAACAAGGATTTGAAAAAGGAGGGGATGATTATATCCGTAAACCTGTAGATCTGGATGAACTTTTTTTACGTATGCAGGCAGTGTTACGCAGACAGGTACGTAGTCAGATCGTACAGATGGATACCTATCAGTTTGATATTTTGACAAAGACGCTTTATCAAAATGATAAAGCAGTAGAATTAAGTATTAAAGGCAGTGAACTTTTGCTAACTCTTCTGGAAGGTCAGGGAAGGGTAGTCCCTTTAGAACAAATAAAAGAACGTCTTTGGAGTTCAGCTGAGGAAGCAAGTGACGGAGCATTGAGAGTGTATATCGCCCAACTTAAAAAATATTTTCCTACACAGATACAAAATATTCGTGGAGTAGGATACCAAATGAGTATCAAATGACAGGAATAGACATTCCGTACAAACGAGTCACCAAATGCTGAGTCGTAAAAAAGAGATTATTGTTGCCACGGTTATCTATTTTGTGACCATGTTTACTCTACTTACAGCGGTGTATCGTTTTTTAGAAACGTGGCACCTTAGTGCATTTAACTTTTTTATAGCGGGCGCTTTGGTTTTACTGGTAGCTATAGGATGGGGGTACGTGCTCTCTGTACTTATTTTTGCACCTAAAAAACAGATGGAAGATACACTGACTTCTTTAACGAACGACATCATTCATGAACTTAATATCCCTCTTTCTACGATCAAAGCAAATACTGCCATGTTAAAAAAGACAATGGAGGATGAAAAATCTTTAAAGCGTATCAAACGCATAGAAGATGCCAGTGTGAGACTGAAAAAACTCTATGATGAGTTGGTCTATAGTATTCATAAAGAGATGCATACGATAGAAAAGGAGTGTTTTGATCTACAAACTTTGTTAAAAGAGCGGATTGAAGTATTTAAAGAACAAAAACGAAATCCTTTTGAACTTACTCTGGAACCTTATGAAATAGAAGTAGACAAGATAGGCTTTGAACAGATGTTTGACAATATTGTTTCCAATGCAATGAAGTATTCACCCAAGGATGCACCTATACATGTGACACTGAATAATCATATATTAAGTGTGGAAGATGAAGGCGTTGGCATGGGACCAACAGAACTTTTACGTGTACATGAACGTTATTATCAGGCAGATGATAAAAAAGATGGAGAAGGTATAGGGCTTGCTTTGGTCAAAGCATATTGTGATGAAGAAGGGTTAGATATCCATATAAAATCGGAAAAAGGTGTAGGAACAAATGTCAGCTTAAATATGTCCAAGGTTCATGTCAGTGCATAATGCTCATTTTTTATTACATCTTTAGTGCATTAACACTTCTCTGTCATACTTCTGATACGTCGAAATAACGTAAACTCAGAAGTTGTCTTGTATTTATTTATAACCCATTTTAAATGTGAGGCTCTTTTGTCTTTTTAACACTTCCTTAACGTTTTTCCGTCATAATACATCCCAAAAAAGACCTTTACATGCTAAAACATCGTCATTTTATATCTTATTTTAGCACTACATTGATGTACCTTCTTATGGCAGGTATATACTTCTATGCACAAAACAACACCTTCGTAGCAGCACAAAAATCAGAAGAAAAAATCATGAGAATGGTATTGACGGCTTTTGTACCTGAAGTTGCAACTCCCGTAGAACAGGTGGAACAGGTAGAGGAGGTAGAAGAACCTATAATTGAAGAGGAACCTGTGGTTGAGGAAGAGCCGGTCATTGAGGAAAAACCTGTAGTTGAACCTGAGATCATCAAAGAACCGATCCCAGAAAAAGAACCTGAAGTTAAAGAAGAGATCATCCCTGAACCTATTGTGGTCAAGGAAATACCTAAACCTATAGTAAAAGAAGTCAAGAAGAAACCTAAACCAAAGAAAAAAACCAAAAAGAAAAAAGTGAAAAAGAAGCAGCAAAGCCAAAAAGCTTCTGCAAGAAGATCAAACAGTAGTCCTGCAGAAAAAAATCAATTTCTTGCAAATATAAGAGCTAAGATCAATAAACATAAATCTTATCCACGTATTGCGAAGAAAAGAGGTATGCAAGGTAGTATAAAAGTAAAATTTACGATCCTAAGCTCTGGGAAAGTGGGAAACATCTCAGTAAGCGGACCCAAAGTTTTTCATAACTCAGCACGTAATGCTGTAAAAAGTGCTTTCCCCGTCAATGCAAAAAATGCGCCTATTAGCTTGCCCAAAAGTATAAATATCACGCTTCGTTACCAACTTAGATAAATTTAACACTAAATTAACACTATAAAGTCATGATAGCTCAAATTATTTGAGGAGAGTACTATGAAAAAGGGAATTTACCTCTCTTTGGCATGTTCATTATGGATAAATGCTGCCGAAGTAGAGTTAGAAACGATACATGTGGAGACAAAAGTCGATACAGAGGTTATCAAGGATGTAAGCGGTGAGGATATTAAGTCAGCAGATTTGGCAGAGGCACTTTTTAAGCAGTCCGCAAGTGTTTCACTTGGGAGAAGATCAGGTATCGCAAATGATATTATCTTAAGAGGACAAAAAAAAGATAATATTAATATTACGATAGACGGCACAAAAGTGTATGGTGCCTGTCCAAATAGAATGGACCCACCTGTTTCTCATATATTGACGAATAATGTGGATTACATAGAAATCAACGAAGGTCCATTTAATGTTGAAGATTTTGGTTCATTGAGTGGGGATGTGAAAATCCATACTATCAAACCTCAAGAAGAGTTTGCAGGAGAAGTAAATGTAGGGCTTGGCAGCTGGGGTTATCAAAAGGGTGCATTTAGCTTAAGCGGAGGTACAGATAAAGTAAGAGTTTTGCTTTCTGGTTCTACAGAAAAAGGTGAACAGTATGAAGATGGTAATGGTAATAACTTTGTAGAGCAGATGGAAGAAGCAAGTGTTCCTATGGGCACACAGTATCAGCCTAGATACCAAGACTTGGATGCATATAGTAAAAAGACATTTATGGCAAAACTTTTCTGGGATATCGCGGACAACCAAGAGTTAAGACTAAGCTATACGGCAAATAGAAGTGATGATGTTCTTTACCCATCTTCTAAAATGGATGCTTTGTATGATGATTCAGATATTTATAATTTAGAGTATATTGCCAAAGATATAGGAAAGTATTCTAAAGAATTAAACTTGCAAGTCTATCAGTCTGAAGTGGATCACCCTATGACGACTAAGTATAGAATAATGTCTGACACTAACGCTACTGATGGTATTTGGAATTCGAATAAAACTATGACATCTCACTTGACTACAAAAATGCAAGGTGTAAAACTTAAAAATAGTTTTGATATGGATAATCATACTATTACAGCTGGGTTAGACTATAGTAAAAGAAACTGGGATGGTAGATATTATATGGATTATATGCCAATGATGACATTCCCAAAAAGTATAGATGATGCAGATACTAAAAACATGGGTGTTTTTATTAAAGATAAAGTTAAGTTAAATAAATTTGAAGTAGATTTTGCACTTCGTTATGATCGCACAAAAATTACTGATAATAATACTACCCAGCAAGATAATACATACAACGAACTTACAGGTTATATATATGGAACATACTATGCAAACGAAAGTACTAAATATTTTGCAGGGTTGGGTAAATCATCAAGAGTGCCTGATGCAAGAGAACTTTACTTTATTACCAGTAAGAATCAGGTTGTTGGAACGGATGATTTAAAAAATACAGTGAATTATGAGTTTGATATAGGAGCAGAAAAACAATATGAAAATGCAAGTATCAAAGCAAAAGTATTTTATTCCAAATTAGATGATTTTATTGCATATAGTGACATTTCAAAAAGTTTTGAAAACTTAGATGCAACTATTTATGGTTTTGAATTAAGTGGAACATATGTTGCAACAGATTCAGTCTATTTTGATTATGGTATGGCTTACCAAAGAGGTGAAAAAAAGGATGAAGATTCTATAACCCAACCAGACAAAGACATGCCGGAGATACCACCATTTAAATTTAATGCTGCTGTAAACTATGATTATGATGAAACATTGAAATTAAAGGCAGAATTTATTGCTTCAGATAGCTGGTCTGATTTTGACTTTGACAATGGTGAACAGGAATTAGGCGGATATGGAGTACTCAATTTAAAAGGAACAAAAGATTTTGGTCAAAACTTTGAAGTTACTATAGGTGTAGATAATGTACTGGATAAAACCTATGCGGTATCGAATACTTATAAAGACTTGACATTGCTTTCTACAGGTACAAGTGGAGATGTAATGCTTCTGAATGAACCAGGACGTTATGTCTATACAAATATTAAGTATAAATTTTAAGCATACACAATCAATTGACGCATGGTGTCATACCATGTGTTAGTTTAT
>JAGSGJ010000032.1 GCA_023955225.1 Sulfurovum sp. | reverse complement strand
ACTTCAAAACCACTTGTCAATCTTACTTTAGCAACTTTTCTAAGTGCCGAGTTAGGTTTCTTTGGTGTTGTAGTATATACTCTAGTACATACGCCTCTTCTTTGAGGACATTTTACGAGTGCAGGTGATTTTGATTTTTTCACTTGCTTTTTACGTTCTTTACGAATCAATTGATTAATTGTAGGCAAATCGTTTCCTTTCTGGTTAGTTTGAATTGAGATCAAGTCTCTTGAATCTGGGTTCTTACACCACATAAAAACATTCGCTGTGAACGGTTTTATCTAGCCTAAATCACGCAGATTTTTGGAGGCATATTATATCGAAATAATCTTTGGTTTTTCTTATGTTTAAAAGGAGTGGAAAAGAATGAAGTAGGTTTAACCTGCTTCTAGCCTAAACTAGAAACAGCCTGAGGAGATTACTCTGCCGCAGTTAATTTGATATTATCATTATTGATCATACCAGTACCCACTGGGATAAGACGTCCGATAACAACGTTTTCTTTAAGATCTTCAAGAGCATCTACTGTTCCTGCAATAGATGCAGAAGTAAGTACTTTAGTCGTATCTTGGAATGATGCAGCAGAGATAATACTGTCTGCACCAACCGCTGAACGTGTAATACCTACAAGCATTGGCTCAGCAATAGAAGGTTCACCTCCAAGAGCGATAACACTTTGGTTCTCTTCTTGGAACTTACGACGAGAAACGATGTCTCCAGCGATAAACTTAGAGTCACCGCTCTCAACAACTTTTACTTGTCTCATCATTTGAGAAGTAACGATCTCGATGTGTTTATCTGAGATATTAACCCCTTGTCTACGATAGACCATTTGTACTTCTGACACAATGTACTCATACAATGCTTTCTCACCAAGTGCCGCAAGGATATCATGACTTGATACAATACCGTCAGTCAGTTTTTCACCTGCGTGAACATACTCACCCACATTAACCAATGCTACTTTGTTTTTGTCAACAAACTGTTCAGTTACCTGATCATTGTCACCAGAAACGATCAGTCTCTCTTTCCCACGTAATGGTTTACCAAAGCTTACTACACCATCAATCTGCGCAATAAGGGCAATGTCTTTAGGACGTCTAGCCTCAAAGAGTTCAGATACTCGCGGAAGACCCCCGGTAATATCTTTTGACTTGATAGCCGCCTTTGGTGTTTTTGCCAAGATATCTGCAATACTTACATCATCACCATCTTTAACAAATAGAATCGTCTTAGCATCAAGCTGATAACGAATTAACTCTCCGCCTTCTGTTGCTAGAACAATCGCTGGTTTATATGCAGCAGGGATATATTCATTAAGTTCAAGTCTTGTATCACCCGTCACTTCATCAAACTGCTCAACTGCTGTAACACCTGGAATAATATCTTCAAATTTCAATGTTCCTTGCTGTTCAGCAATGATAGGCTCTGAATATGGGTCCCATTCTGCTATCACTACATGCGAAGATGTTTCAGGAGAAGAAAGTAGATCACCTCTTTGAACTATAGCATCATTATCAACTTTTACCACAGATCCTCTTGAGATATAGTGTCTTGCTGCTTCTCTGTTGTTCTCATCAACAACTACGGCAAAGAGACCTTTTTCTACTACTTTTGAACCCTCTTTGATGTCTGTATGTGCTTCAAGGTAATCCCCCTTAAGTAAGAAGAACTTCACTTTACCTTTTGACTCAGATATAACATTCTGTGTCACTGGAGCACCATCTTCCACTTTAAGTTCAGACGCAAATGGAACACGACTTGGCACAGACCAACCCTCATTGATCACTTCAACGATAGAATCACCCTCTTTTACTTTATCTCCATCTTTCAGTGGTAAGAAAAGTTTTCCTTCAACTTTACCCGCAACACCTGCAAGTTCATTTGATTTAGCCACATCCGATTTTCTAAGATTATACTTCACTTCATCATCACTACCAGCATTTACAGAGATCACATATTCATCATGTGTCACAATAAGAGAAAGTGTACCATCCACTATTGCTTTGATCTTAGGCTCAACCAAAAGAACACCTGCGTTTCTTCTGTTTGCAACGATAAGGTTATTTTCTCTATTACGATATACATTAAGGTTGTAGTATCTGATAAAACCTTCTTTACTTGCGATAACTTGTCTATCTTCTTTACCTGCTGTTGCCGTACCACCTGTGTGGAATGTACGTAGTGTAAGTTGTGTACCTGGCTCACCAATAGATTGTGCTGCAATAACACCTACAGCTTCTCCACGTTTAACCATTCTGTTATCAGCCATGTTCAGACCATAACATTTTGCACAAATACCTTTTGGTGCTTTACATGATGATGGTGCTCGCATAACAACTGAACGTACACCTGCATCTTGTACTCTTGAAGCAGTCTCTTCATCTATCATCGTACCTTCAGATACAAGTACTTCAGAAGTAATAGGATCGATAACATCTTCAGCCAATACTCTACCGTAGATACGATCTGCCAATGGCTCGATCATTTCATTACCTACAACGATATCAGATACTTCTACCCCTTCGTGTGTGCCACAATCTGTCATAGATATCTTCACATTTTGTGCAACATCGATCAGTTTTCTTGTTAAGTAACCCGCATTCGCTGTCTTAAGTGCTGTATCGGCAAGACCTTTTCTCGCACCGTGAGTTGAAATAAAGTACTCAAGTACATTTAGACCTTCACGGAAGTTTGACGTAATAGGTGTTTCAATAATAGACCCATCTGATTTCGCCATAAGACCCCTCATACCAGAAAGCTGTCTAATCTGCGCCGCTGAACCTCTCGCTCCTGAGTCAGCCATCATATGCACCGAGTTGAATCCGTCTTTATCTGCTCTAATTAAAGTCATAAGACCTTCAGCAATATTATTGTTCGCATCTGTCCAGATATCAATAATTTTGTTATAACGCTCTTGATCTGTTAAGAGTCCAGCACCATATTGTCTCTGGATCTCTTTTACTTCTTCTTTTGTAGAAATAACTTTTCCTACTTTCATTTCAGGAATTTTAATATCATCAATAGAGATCGAAACCCCTACTTTGGTTGCATATTTGAAACCCATATCCTTAAGATTATCAAGGAAACCGGCAGTTTCAGAAACACCACCTATCTTATAGATATAGTCAACCAATGTACCGATATCTTTTTTCTTCAAAACTTTGTTCCAGTATTTTTCTGGTACATAGTCAGGAATAATTGATTTTAAGATCAATCTACCTGCAGTTGATTTGGCAATTTTTCCTTCTATCACTGTTCTGATACGTGCATTCAGATCAAGTGCATTTTGTTCAAATGCAATTTCCACTTCTTCTACATTTGCAAAAAGTTTATGTTCACCTTTTACATCATTTTTCTCTAACGTTAGGTAATAAAGACCTAAAATCATATCTTGTGAAGGTACTGCGATCGCCTTACCTGATGCTGGAAGCAAAATGTTCATCGATGCAAGCATCAATGTTTTTGCTTCAGCTATCGCTTCATCTGAAAGTGGTACGTGTACCGCCATTTGATCCCCATCGAAGTCGGCGTTGAACGCAGAACATACCAGTGGGTGCAATTGAATCGCTTTACCCTCGATAAGTCTAGGGTGGAACGCTTGAATAGAAAGTTTGTGAAGCGTTGGCGCACGGTTCAAGAGGATTGGATAATTCTCAACTACTTCTTCCAAACATTCCCATACTTCATTTTCTTTCTTCTCTATCATCTTCTTAGCTTGCTTGAGTGTCGTTGCATACCCTTTTTCTTCAAGCTTAGCCATCAAATGCGGCTTAAACAGCTCAATTGCCATGACCTTAGGAAGACCACACTGATCCATACGTAAGTCTGGACCAACAACAATAACAGAACGTCCAGAGAAGTCAACACGCTTACCAAGAAGGTTTTGACGGAAACGACCTTGTTTACCCTTGATCACTTCTGAAAGTGACTTCAATGGTCTTTTGTTGGCACCTTTTACAGCATTCCCACGTCTACCATTGTCAAAAAGTGCATCTACAGCTTCCTGAAGCATACGCTTTTCATTTCTAACGATGATCTCTGGTGCATCAAGCTCTACAAGTCTTTTAAGTCTTTGGTTTCGGTTGATCACTCTTCTATAAAGGTCATTCACATCAGAAACAGCAAATTTACCACCATCAAGACTTACAAGAGGTCTCAAATCTGGTGGAAGTACCGGTAGTTGAGTCAACATCATCCACTCTGGTCTGTTACCTGAGTGAAGGAATGCTTCAATCACTTTTAGACGCTTAACGATCGTCTTTCTTTTTGCTTCTGATTTTGTCGCTTGAATATCAAGTTTAAGTTGTGTAAACATTTCAACAAGGTCAAGATCTGCAAGTAATTCCTGGACAATTTCCCCACCCATTCTTGCATCTAGATCTGTATCACCAAAACGTTGCATGATCTGCTGATATTGCTCTTCATTCAGTACATCATATTTTGCCAGTGGGGTTAACCCTTCACTGTCATAACATGCTTCACCAGCAGTTTTAACAATATATGCTTCATAATAAAGTACTCTTTCAAGGTCTTTCATCTTTACACCCAAAAGTGTACCAATACGTGATGGAAGGGAAGAAACATACCAGATATGTGCTACAGGAGCGATAAGGTCGATGTGTCCCATACGGTTTCTTCGTACTTTAGAAGTAGTTACTTCAACCCCACATTTTTCACATACTACGCCTTTATAACGCATTTTTTTGTACTTACCACAAAGACACTCATAGTCTCTGATAGGACCAAAAATTTTCGCACAGAAAAGGCCGTCTCTTTCTGGTTTAAGGGTTCTATAGTTGATTGTTTCTGGTTTTTTTACTTCACCGTAACTCCAAGAAAGGACTTTCTCAGGACTTGCAACTCTAAGTTGTAGTGCTGCTATATCCTTTGGTCTCTCTTCACTGTTAAGATCTATTGGTGTTAAATTCTCTAAAAACTTACTCATTTTCACCCTCCACTTCTTTATTACTCTGATATAATTCTGTATCAAGACCTAATGCTTGAAGCTCTTTTGTCAATACGAACATTGTTTCAGGTACACCTGATTCTGGTACAGATTCACCTTTTGTGATCGCTCTATATGCTTTTGCTCTACCTTCAACATCATCCGATTTGATGGTCAACATTTCTTTAAGTGTATGTGCAGCACCGTACGCTTCAAGTGCCCATACTTCCATTTCTCCAAATCTTTGTCCACCAAAGAGTGCTTTACCACCTACTGGTTGCTGTGTAACAAGTGAGTAAGGTCCAGTTGAACGTGCATGTACTTTCTCATCAACCAAGTGATGAAGTTTAAGCATATACATATAACCCACATTGACTCTTTCTATCATCTGTTCACCTGTTTTACCATCAAAGAGTTTCATTTTGCCATCAGTATCCATCTTAGCCATTTCGAAAAGTTTATCGAATTCAGCTTGATTTGTTCCCTCAAATACCGGTGCAGCAAATTTAACACCTGTAGACCAATCTCTACCATATTTGATTAAATCTTCGTCACTCATAGTTGTTAAGAGTTCTTTTGCATTCATCAGTTTTGCTACATCTGCAATAGCGATCATCTTCTCTCTAAGATCTTTAATGAAACTTTCTTGTTGGTTTGCAAACATAGCTTCGATCTGCTCACCAAGATTTTTACCGATCAATCCTAAATGCACCTCAAGGATCTGTCCAATGTTCATACGAGACGGTACTCCTAGTGGGTTCAAGATAAGATCTACCGGTCTTCCGTCTTCCTGGTATGGCATGTCGATTTCTGGCACGATATTCGAAACAATACCTTTGTTTCCGTGACGTCCCGCCATTTTATCCCCTACTTTGAGTTTTCTCTTTGTAGCGATATAAATTTTCACAAGTTTTGTTACACCTGAAGGAAGAATGTCATCTTTATCAAGTACAACCAATTTCTCTTCATGTTCCGTTTTAAGTCTCTTCTTTTGTTTTAAGAAGTAGTTTTTCAGTGACTCATACTCATTTTGTACATTATCTGCGTAAGACTGAACTACACCTCTAAGTGCAAATCTATTTACGCCTTTGATCGTCTCTTCGTCGATTTTAGATCCTGTCGCATACTCAGTTTCACCGATAGTCACAGCTTTAGCTAAATCTTGTTCTGCAAGATAGTTTGCGATACGCAAGATCTCTTCTCTGTCTATCATAAGAAGTTGATCATGGTGGTCACCATCTAGCACTGCTTTCTCTTCTTCATATGCTTGGATGGCACGTGCATCTTTTTCATAGCCTTTTTTCGTAAAGACTTTGATATCGACAACAACACCTTCCATTGATGCGGGACAGTAAAGTGATTTATTTACCACGTGTCCTGCTTTTTCACCAAAGATAGCTCTTAACAATCTCTCTTCTGGTGTTGGTTTAATTTCACCTTTAGGACTTACTTTACCTACAAGGATCATACCCGGCTTCACATACGTACCTATTTGAACAATACCACTTTCATCTAAGTGAAGTAATTCATCTTCACGGATATTTGGAATATCACGAGTGATCTCTTCCGTACCATGCTTAAGTTCTCTTGCTTCTGTTTCTTTTTCATACGTATGCACAGAAGTAAATGTATCTTCACGGATAAGTCTTTCAGAGATAACAACCGCATCCTCATAGTTATATCCATACCAAGGCATAAATGCTACACGGATATTTTTACCAATGGCAAGCTCACCCTGATCCATATTAGCACCATCACCAATGACTTGTTTTGCTTCAATCTTATCACCTAGTTTAACAACAGGTGTTTGAGTAAAGGTAGTGTTTTGGTTGGTTCTCATGTTCTTTTCAAGTGGGTAATGGTCTATAAATACTCCACTCTCATCTTCACCCATGATATAGATATTTTTAGCGTCTATTTTTTCAACCGTACCTGGTCTTTGTGCTTTTACACATTCCCACGCATCACGACTGACAATAGCTTCCATACCTGTACCAACCATTGGCGCCTCAGTTTTAATAAGAGGAACCGCTTGTCGTTGCATGTTTGAACCCATAAGTGCACGGTTGGCATCATCATGTTCCAAGAATGGAATCAATGCCGCGGCAGATCCTGAGATCATCAATGGAGAGATATCGATAAGATTCACTCTTTGTGCCTCATTAAGTTCAATGTTACCATTGAGTCTAGTCTCGATAAGATCTTCAACAATACGTCCGTCTTCACTTACTACAGTAGATGCAGGAGCGATACACTTATCTTCTTCCTGTGTTGCAGTGATGTATACAATTTCGTCTGTAACCTGACAATCTTTCACCACTTTATATGGTGCTTCAATGAATCCATGCTCATTTACTTTCGAATAGGTTGCAAGTGTATTGATAAGACCAATATTCTGACCTTCTGGCGTTTCAATAGGACAAATACGTCCATAATGCGTAGGGTGTACATCCCTTACTTCAAATCCGGCTCTTTCTTTAACAAGACCACCTTCACCAAGTGCTGAAAGTCTTCTTTTATGTGTCACTTCAGAAAGCGGGTTTGTCTGATCCATAAACTGAGAAAGTTGCCCAGATGAGAAAAATTCCAAAATCGTATTTGTGATCATTTTAGAGTTTACCAAGTCATGTGGCATCAACTCATCCAGTGTTCCAGATACTGTTGTCATCTTATCTTTGATCGCTTTTTGCATCTTCACAAGACCATTATGAAGTTCATTACCAAGAAGCTCACCGATCGCTCTAATTCTTCTGTTACCTAAGTGATCTCTATCATCAATGTGACCTTGACCGTTCTTTACTTTAATAAGATACTTCACCGTATTGATAAGGTCTTCTGCAGTAAGCACCGTAGCATACTCAGGAATATCTAAACCTAACTTATGGTTCATTTTCATACGACCAACTTTTGTAAGGTCATATCTTTCCGGATCAAAGAAAAGTTGTCTTAAGAATGCTTTTGCCGCGTCAGGTGTAACTGGCTCACCTGGTCTCATCACTTTATAGATACGGATAGCTGAAAGTACATTTTCATCGTCTATCTGTTCTGTTTGCTTTAAGAGTCTTAAACTTTCGCTATCAGCGATGAATGCATTAATGATTGACATATCTGCACCTTCAGCAAGGTCATTGATGATCTCGATCGTCTCAATACCTTCTTCGATCATCTTTTTAAGTTTACTTTCGTCCAAAGGTGTTACCACATCATAAAGTACTTCACCGCTCTCTTGGTCGATAATTGGCTTAGCCAAGTGTCTTTCCATAAGTACTTCAAGTGGGTATTCGATCCACTCTAAACCATCATCGATAAGTTTTTGTGCTTTTTTCTTTGTCAGTCTTTTTCCTGCATTGACAACCGTATTACCATCCATGTCTTTGACATCATAGTCAGCTCTACCTAGAAAATCATCAGCATCAAATTTCACAAGGAATCTGTTGTCTTTAATATTAATCTCTTTTGTTGCGTAGAACAGTTTTACAATATCATCTTTAGAATAATCCAATGCTCTAAAAAGAATCGTCACAGGGATCTTTCTTCTTTTGTTGATACGTGCATATAAAATATCTTTAGAATCATATTCAAAATACAACCATGATCCACGATCCGGAATGATCTGTGCAGAATAAAGCATACCACTACCAACAGTAGTTCCCTCTTCTTCTTTAAAAATAACACCTGGCGATCTGTGAAGTTGATTTACGATAACTCTTTCAACACCGTTTACAACAAATGAAGTTCTCTCTGTCATCAAAGGAATATCACGTACAAAAACCGCTTGCTCTTTGATCTCTCTTGGATCAAGTTTTTCACCAGTTTTTTCGTCTCTGTTCCAGATAGTCAATGCGATATTCATCTTAAGAGATACAGAATACGTTAATCCTCTCTCCATACACTCTCTAACAGTATATTTTGGTTTAACAATTTCAGAATTTTTGTAGCTTAACGTAAGTCTATTTTGTTGGTCTGTTATAGGGAAAGCTGATCTGAATACTTTTTCTAAGGTAGAATTTTTTCTGTCTTTTTCACCTAACATTAAAAAGTTTTCATAACTTTTTTGTTGAAGTTGGAGTAAGTTTGGGATTTCAATTTCTCTTGGTGTTTTTGAAAAGTCAACACGAAGTCTGTTACCAGAATGTAAAGAATTTAACATGGGATTATCCTTATTTCGGTTTAGTTTGGTTTATGTAGTGTGTTTAATGTGTATATTGGGTATACAAAGAAACTATTGACATGAGGGTATGAAATGTCTCCGAATAGTTTATCGCTATATCCAATGAGATTTGTAACAGGAGCTTAGGCAAACTGCCTAAGCTCTCTTAAATAATAGTAATTATTTAAGTTCGCAAGTAGCGCCAGCTTCTTCGATTTGTTTTTTGAAGTCTTCTGCTTCATCTTTAGAAACACCTTCTTTAAGTACAGATGGAACTTCTTCAACAGCAGCTTTCGCTTCTTTAAGTCCAAGACCAGTGATTGCTCTTACTACTTTAATAGCGTTGATTTTTTTGTCGCCAGCACCTGTAAGTACTACGTCAAACTCTGTTTGCTCTTCAGCAGCTTCGCCACCAGCAGCAGGACCACCAGCTACTACTGTAGCTTGCGCAGATACGCCAAATTTCTCTTCAAATTCTTTTACAAGCTCAGAAAGCTCAAGTACTGACATGTTTGAGATAAACTCAAGAACATCTTCTTTAGTTGTTGCCATAATTAATTCCTTAAATTATAATTCATATGATATGAAACATTTTACAGTTTCAAATTAAAAGAGCCTCGTGGCTCTCACCACTCTACGCTTCTTCTTCTTTTTTAGTTGCAAGTGCTTGCATACCAATTGTGAAATTTTGTACCGGTGCGTTCCAAACATTAAGGAGCATACCAATAAGTACATCTCTAGTAGGAAGTTTAGCCATTGCATTAATGGTCTCCATACTAGCAACTTCACCCTGGATTAAACCAGTTTTTATTGAAAAACTATCTTTGAATTGAGTTGCGGCTTGATCAGCAATTTTACAAGGTGTAACTTGTGCATCACCCCAAATTACAAGGTTTGTGTCTTTAAAATCAACAGCTTCGCAACCTGCATTTTGTAATGCAATTGCAGCTAGTCTATTTTTAACAACTTGTACTTTTGTGTTTTCATCTTTAGCAAGATTTCTTACGATCTCAAGATTTTCAACAGTCATACCTTTGTAATCACAAACGATAATGGCACCAGCGTCTTTAAACTCTGCTGTCATCTCTGCAACTAATTCTTCTTTTCTAGTTCTAGTCATATAATTCTCCTTCCGATCTCTAAAAGGGTTCCGTAAAGGACCATATATTCTTTCAAATATATTAATTAAGCTTTCGCCCCTATTATCTTTAATCTAAGATTTATGAGTAGTAAAAATTACCCTCAAACAAAAACTAAATATGAGTTTTTGTTTGAAAATAATATAAAGAAGGCGTATGCCCTCTTTATAAATGAATTATTTAATATCCATTACTTCTGATGTATCAAGTGTGATTGATGGGCTCATCGTCAATGAAATAGCTGCATTAGTAATATATCTACCTTTTGCAGATGCAGGTTTTGCTTTATTAATATTTTCAAGAAGTGTTACAAAGTTTTCTTTGATCTGCTCTTCTGAAAAAGAAACTTTACCAATACCAGCGTGGATGTTACCTTTTTTGTCTACTCTAAAGTTAACTTGTCCACCTTTAGCATTTTCAACTGCTTTAGCAACATCCATAGTTACTGTACCAGTCTTAGGGTTAGGCATAAGACCTTTTGGGCCAAGGATTCTTGCTACTTTACCAAGAACACCCATCATATCTGGTGTAGAGATCACGATATCAAAATCAATTTTACCTGCTTGAATATCTTCAATAAGATCTGCAGCACCAACAATGTCTGCACCCGCTGCTTTAGCTTCATCTGCTTTAGCGTCTTTTGCAAATACTGCTACTCTTACTGTTTTACCAGTTCCATTAGGAAGAACAACTGATCCTCTAACCATTTGGTCTGCATGTCTTGGGTCAACGTTCAAGTTAAGTGCAACTTCAACAGTCTCATCAAATTTTGCTGATTTAAGGTTTTTAAGTGTAGCCATTGCTTCATCAACGCCGTATGTTTTAGTAGCATCTACTATTTTAAGTAGTGCTTCTCTTCTTTTACTTGGTTTTTTTGCCATTTTATTCTCCGCTTTATATGCTCCCACATTTTAAAATCATGTGGTTATGATTGTCTTTAAAAAAAGACTAGTCTACGATTTCAACACCCATACTTCTACAAGAACCAGCGATAATATTTGCCGCCATTTCTCTGTCGTTCGTGTTAAGGTCTGCAATTTTTTGATCGATAATTTCGTCAAGTTTTGCTTTTGTGATAGAACCTACTTTGTTTGTAATAGGATTATCTGCACCTTTTTTAATGTTTGCTGCTTTTTTGATAAGGTCACTTGCAGGTGGTTGTTTTGTTTCAAATGTAAAACTTCTATCTGCATATACTGTAACTACTACAGGGATTTTGAACCCCATTTTATCTTTTGTTTTTTCATTAAAAGCTTTACAAAACTCCATAATGTTTACACCACGTTGTCCTAATGCAGGACCTACTGGTGGTGATGGATTTGCTGATCCGGCTGGGATCATCATTTTGAACTTTTCAGTTATTTTTTTTGCCATCTGTTCTTCCTTTGTTTGATTTGACCATTAGGTCTTATATAATTTTCTCTACCTGTGTGTAGAGGATTTCAACCGGTGTATTTCTACCAAAAATTGAAACATTTAATCTTAACGTACCATGGTTAAGATCATACTCTTCAACCATACCTGTAAAGTTGGAAAATGGACCATCTACGATACGTACCATTTCACCTGTTTCAAAATCGACTTTAGGACGTGGTGCAGATTTTTGCTCCAACTTGTCTAAAATATTTTTAACATCCGCTTCTGCTAATGCAGTAGGTGTCTTTTGTTCACCGATAAATCTAGATACTCTTGGCAAAGACTGTATCTTATGCCAAAGATCAGTATCCAGGTCTATATGTGCGAAAGCATACCCAGAATACAATGTTCTCTCAGTAATCTTTTTCTCACCATTCTTAACTTCAATCACTTCTTCTGTAGGAACGACAATTCGTTCAACTTTCTCTTCAATTCCATAATCAATTACAAGTTGTTCGATCGCTCTTTTTACAGATTGTTCAGAACCTGAATATGTTTGTATTGCATACCACTGATAAGCCATTGTTTATCCTAAAAAACTGATGATACGATTGATGACATTAAAAAGTCAACCAATGCTAAAAATATTGATATTACAGTTACTACTAGGATAACTGCTAAAAATGCTTGTCTTACTTGTACTTTTGTTGGAAATATTACTTTATGAATCTCCGCTCTCGCGTGTGCTATAAATGTTGAAATTTTTCCCATATATATTACCTTTTATTGTGGCAGGCCAAGAGGGACTCGAACCCACGGCACCTGGTTTTGGAGACCAGTGCTCTACCAACTGAGCTATTGGCCTAGAAATAATACATGGGGCAAAGCCCCGTAGTATCTAACAAAAGTCTCCGATTACAGCTTCATCTCTTTGTGTACTGTATGGCATTTACACCATTTACAATATTTCTTAAGAGCAAGTTTTTCTGTTGTCGTTTTCTTATTTTTATTGGTGTGATAGTTACGTCTTGTACATTTTTCACAACCTAGGTGTACTGTTTCTCTCATTGTTATCTCCTATGATAAGCGTGCAAGAGGCAAGCCTCTTACACTGGTGTTACTAAGCAATAATCTTAGAACAAACACCAGCACCAACTGTTCTACCACCTTCACGGATGGCAAATTTAGTACCTGCTTCAAGTGCTACTGGAGCTATAAGTTCAACATCAATTTTAACGTTGTCCCCTGGCATAACCATTTCAGTACCAGCTTGAAGTTGAACTGAACCTGTTACGTCTGTTGTACGAACGTAGAACTGTGGTCTATAGTTGTTAAAGAATGGAGTGTGTCTACCACCTTCTTCTTTAGTAAGAACATAGATCTCAGCTTCAAATTTAGTGTGAGGAGTAATTGATCCTGGCTTACAAAGAACCATACCTCTTTGTACCGCTTCTTTATCGATACCACGGATAAGAACACCACAGTTATCACCAGCTTCACCACACTCCATTTCTTTACGGAACATTTCAACACCAGTTACAGTTGTTTTCTGAGTGTCTTTAAGACCAACGATCTCTACATCATTACCGATACATACAGTACCTTGATCAACTTTACCAGTTACAACAGTACCACGACCTTGGATAGTAAAGATATCTTCAATTGCCATCAAGAAGTCTTTTTCAGTTTCTCTTACTGGCTCAGGAATATACTCATCTACTGCGTCCATAAGTGCATAAATCTTTTCAGACCATTCACCAGCTACACCCGCTTTAGCTTCTTCAAGTGCTTTGAATGCAGAACCAGCGATAACTGGAGTATCGTCACCTGGGAAATCATACTCAGAAAGAAGTTCACGTACTTCCATCTCTACAAGCTCTAACATCTCTTCTTTATCTTCATCATCAAGTTGATCTTCTTTGTTCAAGAAAATAACGATGTATGGAACACCTACTTGCTTAGAAAGAAGGATGTGCTCTCTAGTTTGTGCCATTGGACCATCAGTCGCAGCAATAACAAGAATAGCACCATCCATTTGAGCAGCACCAGTAATCATGTTTTTAACATAATCGGCGTGACCTGGACAGTCTACGTGAGCGTAGTGTCTATTGTCAGTTTCATACTCTACGTGAGAAGTAGCAATTGTAATTCCTCTTTCTCTCTCTTCAGGAGCATTATCAATTTGATCATAATCCATTGTTGCTTGACCATTTTTAAGTCCTAAACACATTGTGATTGCAGCCGTCAATGTTGTTTTTCCGTGGTCAACGTGACCGATAGTACCGATATTTACATGCGGTTTTGTTCGTTCGAATTTTGCTTTAGCCATGCTATTCTCCTAGCGTAAAATGTTTTAAAGGCAGTATTATACCTAAATTTTCTTAGACCCCATACCCATATGGACAGAACTATTACAAAACTGTAATACTTTTGTCCATACCATACATGGAGAGTGGAGCCCATAGTGAGACTTGAACTCACGACCTCTTCCTTACCAAGGAAGTGCTCTACCCCTGAGCCATATGGGCAACTCGATTGTATATAATAAAATGAGCTATACTCTTTTTAGTATATAAATAGTATTAATATCTGTGTGTTAAAGTCATAAATGAATAAAGTAGGAAAGCTTTTATATGTGAAGTTATTAGATCTGTTAAATACATAATTCACACAGCTCCCAGTTTATGGAGCGGGCGAAGAGATTCGAACTCTCGACAGCCTGCTTGGAAGGCAGGAACTCTAGCCACTGAGCTACGCCCGCATCTTTTATGCGATTTAACATATGGTGGTGAGTGAAGGATTCGAACCTTCGAAGACATAGTCAGCAGATTTACAGTCTGCCCTCGTTGGCCGCTTGAGTAACTCACCTTAATGTTTAAATCTATACTGGTCAAACACTGATAATTATATTTATGGAGCTGGCAAAGGGACTCGAACCCCCGACCTGCTGATTACAAATCAGCTGCTCTAGCCAACTGAGCTACGCCAGCACCATCATTAGAAGTTATTACACTTAAAATGGACGGGAATTATAGACAAAAAAGTTTTGAATGTCAAGGGTTTTTTGTGATTTTATGAAAATTCCTCCTTTTTAGGTAATTTCTATAGAATACACACAACTAAAAAGAAGGTCATAGGCTACATAATGAAAATACTACTGGCACCAAGTGAAACTAAAAAATCTGGCGGGTATCTCTCTTTTAACCCTGGTACTTTACTTTTTGAGGCACTCTTACCTCACAGAAACAAACTCTTGCATGCATATATTAATGTTTTACAAAAAGGGGACATGCCTACACTGTCAAAAATGTTTGGTCTCAAAAAAGAAGCAGACATACTTGCACATAAAAAAGATATCATTCATGAACTCACGATGAAAGCTATCGAAAGATACACGGGGGTTGCTTTTGATTATCTTGGCTATGAAAAATTGGATGAGAAGACACAACATTATATAGACAGCCATGTCATTCTCTTTTCAAATCTCTTTGGTCCCATACGTGCTTCTGACCTCATCCCTGAGTATAAACTCAAACAAGGTGAAGCCGTAGGTGACATTAAAACTGAGAAGTTTTATCATGAACACTCTGCTCCGCTGATGGAATCCTATCTGTCAGACGATGAGATACTGGATCTTCGTGCAGGTTTCTATGATAAGTTTTACAAACCTGCTAAACCCTACACCACCCTCAAGTTCATCAAAGAGGGGAAAGTAGTCAGTCATTGGGCAAAAGCTTACAGAGGTATTGTCCTGCGTGAGGTAGCCAAAGCAGGTATAGAGACCCTGGAAGAGTTTATGAAGCTACCCATAGAAGGACTCACCATCAAAGAGATTCAAACGAAGAAAAATAAAACTGAAATTATTTATGAGATAGGATGACCATGAGACTTCCGAGTGAGTATACCCTTTATCAAATATTTATTTTTCTACTTTTTCTAATGGTAGTGCTTGGTATACTTTTTGATACAGATTATACTTGAACTCTCTGAATACCCCAGATATTCATAATGGGTTTTGCAAATGTAAGGTTTTGTAAGAGGCTTTCAAATCCTAGCCAAAGCTAAGATGAAGTAGGCATCTTGTGAAAGATTGCGTTTGCAAAGCCCACCCTTCGGGCAGCACTAGCTTTCGCCTATGCGTCGTTACTCTTTTTTGACTTAGCTATGGCTAGGACTTCAAAAGAGTGCCTTGCCTAGACAAAAGCTAGTGATGTTATGAGTACCTTGGGTATTCAGAGAGTTCAATAAGGAGAATATGATGACAAGAAGTAAACTTCAGTACAGGGAGGCACTAAATGCCGAGTCGTAAAGAAAATCTATTTGAAATGGGTGCAAATTTTGGAGATGAATGGTCATCTGACAATAAAGACAAACCCTCTAAAAAAGTTTCTACTGAAATTAAACTGCCTGAAAAACATCAACTGCATTTTGCAAAAGAGAAACGCAGAGGTAAGGTAGTTACTATCGTTAAACCTTTTTATTTAGATAACATAGTTATTCAGGCGCTGCTTAAAACACTCAAAAAAAAGCTTGGCACTGGTGGTACTGTCAAAGACGAGAGTTTAGAGTTTCAAGGGGATATCCCTGAGTTGTTGCGTAAACATTTAGAGGCATTGGGGTATCGATTTAAAAACTGATCTATTTGCCTATCGCTAAAGCATAGAGTACCATCTCATCATTCTCCACAAATGTATTGACCTCATCATCATAATACGCACCAATGCCAGAGCACCCTATGCCCATATAGAGTGAAGCCACATAAAGCCTGTGCCCTATAATACCGGCTTTCTGGTAGAGCGCTTGATAGTTCTTGGCTTTGGAGGTCAAGAAAAAGGCTACTGCTCCCTGCATAGAAAGGCTATACTGTTCCAAACTCAAGTACCCCGCTTTTCTTGCAAAGTCTCCATACTTCATATACTCACCTTCCTTATAGAGCCCCAAAGGCATATCAAGTACCCGGTTGACAACTACATAGACAGAGACGTCTTCATCGCAGTCACTAAGTACAGGTTGGTGTATGGCTTCCATGATGTAATTGAACTGCCCCTTGGTAATGGCACCTTCCTGGAAACCTCTTTGGGATCTACGTGTAAAAAGCGTCTCTTGGAGTTTCGTAGTATTATATGTGAATTTTGCTGCTTTTACTTCTCTTTTGCAAGATTCTAATTGCATCGTTTCGTTGTACGCTTGTTCTATAAGCGGGTTGGGTTCAAACGTTCTGCTTCCATCCACATAAGGAAGCGAAAATTCTATGGCAGATACTTCCTGGTCTTGCATCGGTACCGCCATAGAGCACCCTGACAAAAACCATTCTCGATCTTCAAAACCAAACATACGGTTCAGCTTCTCTTTGTCTATATTGTAGACCATTTCTACGGCATGAGGTTTGAGTAACGCAGCAGCTTCTATGCTCCCCAAAAGATGTCCCCCATCCAAAAGACAATACCTAAGCGCACGGTTTTTATATTTCCATGAAGAACGGTAATACACAGCAGAGACCAAAAATAGATACCCTTTCATCGCTGTTTTATACCCAAAATAGGGTTCTATGCCTTCTTTATCTGTAATGTGTTGGAGCAATGTCAAAGAGGAAGAACTCACTTCATAATGGTATACACCATCTTCTATACCCTCTACACCTCGTGCCTGAAAGTAGAGTTCATTAGGATACAGTGCCCCGGCTGAAGGATTGATACGCAGATAATACTCTCCACTTGGATAACTTTTCTTTGCCGTCAATCCTGCGATAGAATAAAGGAAGTTGTCTTCTGCTTTATCCAAGTCCAGTTTTCGTTTTTCATACCTCTCTGGGTAGTTTTTGTATGTACTTGGCTGGTCATCCCAAGAGAGTCGGTTTGGATTGGTTCGTACAGAATTGTAAGAATGTTTGGTTGTACTATGGTACCAGAACATCAAAGATCTCTGCATGTTTTATTTTCAAAGATTCTATCTTTTGGCAGGCTTGCTTAAACAGTGCAGCATGTTCCATACTCTCTGTGCACAAATGTTTATATCTTTCATAAGAAGCGATGACACGCTGTGCTTTGTCTTGAACATTTTTTCTATTGCGTTTAATATGCTCAAACGTGATAGCCCCATTGATCAACCCTTTTGCCAAGTTAGACAATGGATGTTTACTCAGTCGTAAAGGATGCCATGCCTCTTCCAATACTTCATGTGCTTCAAAATACTCTTCTTCTTCAAGCAATGTGAGGTACGCTTTGAGTGCACCTTCTAAATCATCATTCATTTTTAACATTTATTTAACTACTTTTTCTATTTTTTCTATCAAGGCTGTAATGTTTGTATCGTAAGCAAAACAACTGTTGACTCTACAGGCAAGATACTTGTCACTCTCTTCGGATTTGCTTAAAACAAAAGGATACTTCATCTCTTCTCTCTCTTTTCTGCTTTTTTGCAACTTTTCAGTCGTAGCTTTGATGATAATATCTCCCATCTTCAGACGTAAAAAAGCATGGAGTAGTTTGGGAGCTTTGGCTGGAGATTTTTTCAACACAGCCCCTGAGTTTTTAATGGTCTCTTTGACTATCTCATTATAAGAAAGATCCTCAGTAAGACTGGAAAGTCTTAGCAGATTCTCCAACATCACACTCAACGCAGAAGTATAATACCTGTCATCAAAGTCAGCCTCTGCTTCTATACCATCATCACTCAAATACCATGTTTTCTGCTTATAGAACTTTGCTATGGCTTCTTTGGCTAAAGATTGAAGTACAATGAGATACTTTTTATCGTATGTTCTTCCATACCCCTCTATCATGGCATCCATCACAAAGGCATAGTCTTCAAGTAGCCCATCTTGTTTAGGCTGTTTCCCTAAAAGTGTTTGATGGTAAAGGCTCTCTTTTGTTCGCATCATTTTCAGTAGTGCTTCTAACCTCTTTTTTGCCAATGCAAGATAGTGACCATCCATCTTCGAAGTGCTAAAAAGTGCCTTGATCATCATCGCATTCCATGCTGTGATGATCTTCCTGTCTACAAAAGGGAATGTTCTTTTGCTGCTTACTTCGCTTAAGTATGTTTTGACTTCCTCTAATTTCATAGGTACTGTCTCACTGGTAATATGCGTATGAGAAAAATCCCCATCGATATTTCCATCTTCTTCTATCCCCAGGTATGCCAATACCTCTTCTATCTCATCAGGATTCCATCCCTGTGTCTCTAAATAGTTTTTAACTTCCACGTATTCATAGATAAAATACCCTCCTTCTTCTCCATCACTGTCGGCATCGCTGGCGGAAAGGTACACACTTTCTTTCATAAAATGCTTTTCCATTTCTGCGATGGTTTCATGCACTACTTTTTTATAAAGAGGATCGGCTGTAAGTTCATACATAGTTACATACAGTGGGATAAGTTCTGCATTGGTGTAAAGCATCTTTTCGAAATGGGGGATCTGCCACTGCTTATCTGTAGTGTAACGAAAAAATCCTCCTCCTATTTGGTCATAGATGCCACCTTGAGCCATTTTTTTGAGTGTCTGTTGGGCCATATGCAATGCTTTTTCGTTGCCATTTAACTTATAGATGTCTATCAAGAGTGCTATTTTAGACGCCTCAGGAAACTTTGGTCTTGAAGCAAATCCTCCATTCTTTTTATCAAACTCTACAGCAATTTCTTGAATCACTTTATCCGTCACTTGTAGATTCAAGCTCTCTTTTAAACTCTCTTTGGTATTTCCTCTTAACTCCGCTTGTTTATGTTGCTCAAGCAGTACCTGCAGTTGTTTTACATTGTCTTTTTGCAGTGTCGTAAAGGAAGGAAGCATATTCATCATACCTATGGAACCATACCCCTCTTCTCGAGGAATATACGTAGCCAAATGAAAGACCTCTGCCTCGGGAGACATAAAGATGCTCAAAGGCCATCCTCCCCTCTCCCCATGAACAGACATATAAAATTTTTGATACTTTTTATCTAGCTGAGGGAACTCCTCTCTGTCTACCTTAATGGATATATAACTCTCATTGAGCAACGCGGCCACTGTATCAGAGGTAAAACTCTCTTCCTCCATCACATGACACCAATGACAGGTACTGTAC
Source organism: Sulfurovum sp. (assembly GCA_023955225.1). Taxonomy (GTDB): domain Bacteria; phylum Campylobacterota; class Campylobacteria; order Campylobacterales; family Sulfurovaceae; genus Sulfurovum. The sequence continues at coordinate 4,539 of JAGSGJ010000032.1, read as the reverse complement.
CCGATAGAGAGGAAAATAAGTTTGTTCTCTTTTTTTGCTTTATCCAAAGCTTCCTGCCCCCATGGATACCAGTTTACAGGATTGTGTGCATGTTGTTGCAGGTAGGGAGAGTCTTCTTTTATGAGTGCATTCGTATGGTTATGTTCTGCCCATAAAAAACCAAAAGTCATTATAAAAAAGAGTATTTTGCTCATTTTGTCCCATTTCGTGTATAATAATTCCAATATACCATAAAGTAGTAATAAATGACAAAACAAGAAAAAAGTGACACTAAAGAGACGATAGAAACAGACATCTGTTCTCTAAAAGAGCAGATAGCCATACTGGAGGAAAAAGTAAAACCTATTGCACCGGACTGTTCACTGGGAAGACTCACACGTCTGGAAGCCATGGGAGAGCAACATGTCAACAACAAAATTCTGGATGAATCCAAACTACGTCTTACAAGACTTACCAATGCCCTTTTACGCGTAGATAAACCTATGTTTGGTATATGTATAGAGTGCGAGGAGTCTATCGGTATAGGACGTATGAGCATACGTCCAGAGAGTGTAAGATGTGTGGAGTGTGCAGGGAATAGATAAGCACTAGATCAAAGCGCTTCTATATTCCCTACCACTTTCCCTACAATGGTCACCTCATTAGGGTGTATCGCTTCTGGCGGGTAAACACTGTTGTCTGAAATAAGTTCTATCATCCCATCAGCTCTTTGATGAATACGTTTAATATACAGTCCATTTAATGTCTGTGCAATAAAAATACCATTTTTATTAATATTGGTTTCCATTTTATCGACAAAAACTATCGATCCATCCTGTAGTGTAGGTTCCATTGATTCCCCAACAACATTGATCGCTTCAAGATCTGTATTACCCAATCCGACCATATTATGCATCACTTTTTCATCTATGGTAATATATTCTTCTTCTCCCACATCGCCAAAGCCACCCCCACCTGCACTGGCACGAATGTCTGAAAAATACCGTACTTGAAAAAACTTCTCTGTCTCCGCCTTAAGCATGTCAACGGCTTGATCAAAAAAAAGCCAGTTCACGGAGATCTTCTTAATCGCACAAAACTCCAGTATCTCTTCATAAGGTATGGAGTTTCGTTTTTTCATCGTTGCAAATGTTGCTTGAGGAATATTAAGTGCGGTTGCCACGTCTTTATCAAACACTTTTTTCCCTATAGAACTCTCCGAGAGCACATCTTTTAATTTTTCTATAATTTCACTAAGTATTAACATTTTCACTTCCTATTAATATTCTTCTTGAAAATTGGCAAAGCCAATCTTTCAATTGCCCGCAGGAAATACCCTTGGGGTGCATCTTACTAAAGTTTCACCTTTGGTGTAAAAAGGTCTTTTTGACCCAATAAATACTATTTATTTGAATATTATAGGATATTATTCTTAAAAGTATGACAATTTGACATATTTTTTAACTATTTTACATTTTATATATACAATTTGACATATTTAAAATGAAAAGGATTTGAAATGGATTATAAAAGAAATAGAAATTTACTTAATCAAGCAATGAACTCAGGATGCAAAACAGTAGCAGAACTTGCACTTTTTCTAAAGGCTCATCCATTAGTACACCTATAAGGCAAAGCCTCATAGACTACGTTAACACTATGTTCTACGATTCAGCATTTAGTGATTCACATGCACTGCATTTTAATGCTTGTCTTCAGCAGAGTACTCACGCAACTAGTTGCTTTATGAATTATTGTTTTTAATCTACTAGAAGGACTGTTACTTCATCACCGATATCTTTAGAAATATCATCTTCTGATGTGGCAAGCAGCGCTACATTACCTAACATATTGGTAAGAATGGCAGAGGATCCTACTTTTTTGTCTTTGAAGTCAACATAGTATTCACCTTGAATAAGATTTATATTGCAGGCTGTAAATTCTGCTTTTTTAGCACGTTTCACAAAAGGTTCTGCAAGTTTGGCTTTGACCTTACGCAAAGAAGATCTCCCTTGTTGGAGTTTTTCTATAAGTGGGACCAAATAGAGTAATGCCGTCACAGTAGAAGAATATGCAAATCCAGGCAGTCCGATGATAAACTTGTCATCTTTACGTGCTACCATGATGTGTTGTCCAGGTTTCACACGTACACCTTTGAACACTACATCACAACCAAGTTCATAGATGACATCTTTCACAAAGTCAAAATCACCTACACTCACACCACCGGTAGTCACAACAATATCACTTTTTTCTAATGCATCTGAGATGGCCGTAGTAATAGTCGCTTTATCATCTTTGATACACCCAAGTTGCATAGGTATACCATCATACTTATTGACAATCGCCTCTAGTATGTAATTGTTAGAACTTCTTATCTGGGAATCATTGGTCTGCTCTTCCCCTAATTCCAGTAATTCCGAACCTGTTGATATGATAGCTACTGTTGGCTTCTCATATACAAGCACATTGGCTATGTTCAAACTGGCCATCACACCTATTTGGGGGAAGTCTATTTTCGTTCCTTTAGGAATAAGCATCTGTCCTTTTGCATAGTTCTCCCCTACTTCACGTACAGAAAACCCTTGGGGTACCTCTTCTTTAATGATAATCTCATCACCCTCAACCTCTACATTTTCTATAGGGATAAGTGTATCAGCACCATGAGGCATAAGTGAACCTGTAAAAGTCTTGATACATGTTCCGCCTATCACTTCTTCTTTGAGTGCAGACCCCGCAGGATTAATGCTCCCCACTTTCAACGTGCCTAAAGTCATGTCTTCATGAATGATAGCATATCCATCCATCGCAGAAGTAGGAAACTCCGGAGAATTATGATCTGCTATCACATCTTCAGCAAGTACATACCCTAAAGTATCTACCAGATAAAGTTTTTTTGTTTTATAATTGTTTATCTCAAGATTTTGTATCATCTCTATTGATTCATCAAAATGCATAAATGCCATATTATTATCCTTTATCCTTTCATATGAACATGTTCAAATGAAAGACTTCTTACTTCTAGCCCAACAGACTGATGCAGAAAATCACTAAATGATTTCTTGTAAAAGCTTCTGATGTGCCTTAGAAAGATCTTTTTATTGTAACAGTCCTGCGCCGTTCATCGGTGTACTTCTGTCTGCGGCATAGATTCGTTCGCCATTTTTAACGTCATACTTCCATATAGGCGCATTGGCTTTAAAATCTTCTACAAACTCATCTATAAGTTCTAATGCAACTCTTCTCTTAGGAGAGAAAACCGCAGAGACATACGAAGAGGTATGTACCGGCACATCCCCAATGGAGTGTGCCATCTTGACAACTGCACCTAAAGCCGCAGCTTTCTCTTGCCACGCATCAAACCATTTTTGCAGTACAGGTTCATAGATATCAAAACTAAGAGCCTCTATATCATCTTCTGCCCGTATCGTTCCTACAAAAGGAATATATGCACCATAATTTGACTCCGCCTGCTCATCAAGCCAGCGACCAAATATCTCTTTGGTATCTAGTGGACCATGGTAGAGTTCCACGACTTACCCACCACACACTGGAGGTAAGATAGAGATTCTATCACCATCTTTGAGTACGGTTGTCAAGTCGTTTACCATCGTATCATTGAGTGCCACGGCACATTTGTCTAGCCATTGAATCAAAGAGCTATCTTCTTTGAGCTGCATTGAAACATCTGCCAATGTTGCTGCTTCCATTTCCATCGGTGCTTTTCCGATAGGACCTAAAAATTCTACTTTTATCATGAGAAAATTCCTCTTCATTAAATGCGACTAGTCACATGAGCCCTTTAGAAAAAAGAACTTAGCGTCAGTGTCGTTTTATAGATATTGCCAAAAAAACGTCCTGTAATAGTAACGCGATTATAAATCTTGTTTGGTATAATTACGCTTAAACAGGATTTTGAGAGGAGCTTTACACAGTGTTATTTGGGTCTATTAGCTATCTTAATCTTCTACCTTTTCAAGTGTTCTTAAAACGCTATATCTCCAACAATGCATCAAAAATGACGTTTCGTTACAAACGTGCTGTCCCTTCAGAGATCAATAAAGCACTCCAAAGAAGAGAGATCAATGCCGCATTTATCTCTTCTGTCGCCTCAGCTAAATGTCAATGTACAGATCTTGGTATCATCGCATATCAAAAAGTCTATAGTGTTTTACTCTTAGAAGGAGAAAATGAGATTGATCCGGCATCAGCCACTTCCAATCAACTTGCACGTGTGTTAGATCTTCAAGGCAAAGTACTTATAGGAGATGCGGCACTCAAACATTATCTCAATGGGGGAAAAGGCATTGACTTGGCAGAAGCCTGGTACAAAGAGACAGGTCTTCCCTTTGTCTTTGCCAGACTCTGTTATAATAAACATGAAAAATCTATACAAAAACTGGCGCGTACCTTTGCACAGACCAAAGTAAAAATTCCCCAATACATCCTCAAAAAAGAAGCAAAACAAAGAGGAATTACGCCCAAGCAGCTTACTTGGTATTTGAGTCATATCCATTATGAGATGGATGACAAGGCAAAGAAGTCTTTGAAGTTATTTTT
>JAGSGJ010000020.1 GCA_023955225.1 Sulfurovum sp. | reverse complement strand
TTATTCTTAAGTTTAATATTTTTTTAAAAAATGTGAAAAATATGTCTAAATTACACTTTATTAAAGACTAAAATAATGTTGTTAATTCAACTAATAAAAACGCTCATATAAAACATAAGACATTCCACGAAAGAAAAGTGTCATTGCTAATATAAACATACTAAAAGTCAACACTTCATCAAATGGAGCATTTAGAAAATAGTAAGCACCCCACAAAATTATATTAAAGAGCACAAGCATTACCCAGGGGAACCAACCGTTACTTTTGTACCCTGAATAGAATGCATAGGCATTTTTATGTTTGATAGCATTAAAGCAGTCATTATGATAGGTGAGGAATGAATTACCTACAACAGCCAAATCACTTTTTTTCGTTATGGGTTGTTTGCATTCCTTACAGAAAAACTGTTTTCTTTCCATGTTTATCTCTTTTATTTGAGCGTTGTGAGGTTTTATGCTTCTCTATGCTCTTTTCTTCTATCTCTTCCGTTAAACGTTGTAGTTGATAGATTTCTGAAGTCATTAGAGAGACTGACACCTGACATTTTCTCAAATTCATTAAAGTCAGCATAATATACGGTGAATGAAATTTCGGTAATATGGATCATATTCCACTTTTCTGCAAACACTTCTTTCTGAAATGCAACATCTACAGAGACAGGATGGCTTTTTTCATCCTCAGTTTCTCTTTTATTTTTATCCTCATACGTATATCTTAGAAACATTGGTACGAGCTCTAGTTCTTTTATCTGGTCTATCTTGTCCTGTTTTGCTTTGGCAATACTATCTTCATCTGCATTGACATCTTCACATCCAAAATACCTTCCAGTCAGAATTCTTTTAAAAGTTCTTCCTGGAGGATCTGGAATGACCTCTTCTTTCTTTTTACCAAATAAGTTTTTCAACATCTCTATCATAAGGCTTCCTTCTTTTGATATTATACAATATATTTTATAGAAGAGGTAATAAATGTATCTTTTTTGTGATATATTTAGAATAAATAGTAGAAACTAATAGTATCTATTTGTCTAAGATTGATTTAATTAAATATCCAATATAATTGATCACCAAATATTATTTTTAATTATTATTGATTATGCCAAACTTGTTGTGAAGCAAGGACGGAAAGCTATGGGTCTTAGTATATTAAGATTGCCAAGTTGCCAAATGCTAACACCTGTGTGTTATGTATAGTTCTTCTTTTTTACTTTTTTATACATATGTTTTATTTGATTTAAAATTATTTGTTGTACCAATAAAAACTAAACATATCATATATTACACCCTAATAGGGGGTTTGATAGATGCAATACCAACAATAGAGGATCATAATGTACGAAAGAAAAGCGAATATAGAAGAAGAAAATTTAGACTGGGGTAATGATCTTGAAAAAGTGGATGAAAAAACACAGGAAGTCAGACATGTCCTCCATCCTTCTACTGAACATAGTAAAATAGTCTTTCATAAAAAAATTAAACTCAGTCAGGTAAACATAAAAAGAACAATTCTAAATATACTAGATGATTACTCGGGAGTCTCTTTATTTATTGGTATCTTAATGCTTCCATATATAATCGGTTTTTTTGTCATAGCTTTTATTTTATTGACTGGGGGCGTACCTATAGATAGTTTTTTCAGTTTAAAGGAAGAAATCTTTCATTTTGAACTTTGGTCCATTGGCTCATATATCTTTATAACAGTCGGAGTGATCTGGCTTGTTATAACACTTTTTCTACAAAAAAGATAATCAATTCCTTTCTCTTTATCTCACTACTGACTATTCATCCTAAAATATATTTTTCTCACAACTAAAATAGTTACATCTGATTATTAAGCTTTATTATCCTAAAATGAACAAATATACTGTTCTATAAATATATAATTATACATATAAGGAAAATGATTATGAAAAAGATACAAAGTGTTTCGGGTTTACTTATGGGGGCTTTACTTGTAGGGAATGTTGCACATGCTGATTTTGCAGATGGTCTTGTAGGTGGTTTAGTCGGTGGTGCAGTGGGTTCTGTGATTACCAATGAGGTCTATAAGAGTAATGCTCCACAACCTTCCCAGCAAGCACCTGCAGCGCAGCAACAAAGAGCAGTCAAAAAACAAAGAAGCTATGTGGCACCGAAAAACAGTGATCAAATGAAGATTCAAAAAGCATTGGCAAGTTTAGGTTTTTATCGTGGACAGATCGACGGTGAAGTCAACTCTTTTGAGACACGTTCAGCGATTAAAGAGATGAATATAGCCTATGAGATAAGTAATACTGCTTCTCTAAAACCTGAGTCAAAGGATGCTTTGATCTTTTTAGGAACACTTTTTGAATTTGACAGATATCTTATTTCTAGTGGTACGGACAAACGAAGTAAAGGCAAGAAGATACAAACAGCCTTAAAGATACACGGCTTTTATTTCTCTAAGATAGACGGTGTGGTAGGAAGTGGTACACGCAACTCCATTGCACAGTATAAAGGTGCTAAAGGCTTATCTTCTGGATCATCACTTGATTTTGAAGAAGAGTACCAGCTAGTCAGTTCTGCAAAAGAGATAAATGACAAAAATATCGAGGATACGATCGGTTCATTAAAAGGATTAGGTGTCAAACAGGAAGCACCTACTCAAATATTAAAGATGCAACCCGTAAAAAGTGCATATCAATAGACATACTTCTTCGTGTTTAACTGAAGTTACCTTTGGTTAGACACATGCTTCCTACACTCGAATAATCAAAATATAAAATACAATTATAAATTATTTACTATTAATACAGTAGTTCATTTTGCATAATGATAAAAATATATGTCAAAAAGAAAAAATTTAATAGATTTAATGTGAAATAAATTATGGAAATAGGGGATTGTAGTTAGTATTATTCCACCCAATGGATTGGGTGGAATATAGTTGTAATTTTATAGGGTTTCGCTATAAGTACCTACTTCTGTAACCAATAGTTTTTTAGCATCACTAGCAGCTTGGTTTAAGAAACCATCATCAGCAGCAATGAATTTACCATTAGCACCTTTTTGCATGTAATAGACTCTATACTCTACTTTGATACCAGTTTTACCTGCAATATTATAAACAAGATGATAAGTCTCAGTCTCATTAGGGCTTAAACGGTTATCATTTCCAACCACATTTGAGTCAAATCCTGGACGAACGACAAAGACAGGAGGTGTTGATGAATTTTTGTCAAGATCATATCTCTTACCTGTTTCATGTCCATAGATTCTTGTAAAGTTACTGCTATCATTACTATCAACAATTGCAGCATTACTATTCGTTCCTGTTGTCACTCCTGTAGCAGATACTGTTTGACTTCCAACAGTACCATCTACTGCTGTAAGAGTTACAACCGTACCATCAAATTTCTGACTACTAATTGCATCACCACTTAGGTCAGCAACTTTTCCAGGGAAGCTTAGATTTTCACTTCCATTATTAGCTACAGGTACTACTCCACCTTCTAATGCACTTGAGTGTAGTTTCTTATTAAGTAATGGTTGAACATTATTTTCAATGTAATCAAATGTCGATTGACCATAAGCATCCCCAAATTCTATCTTTTCTCCATTTTCATCAGTAACAATCACACGCGTTAAAGTTCGACGCATAGGGTGTGCTCCAGGGAACATATGGGCAGTTTTATTTGTTAAAGTTGTAGTAACTACTAGTACGGATCCATTGTTCCACTCTTCTAGTGTAGCATCAAAGCCACTTTGAATTTTTGCTTTTGCACTAGCCTTTCTTGTTGGGTCTATAAATGTCTTACTTGCTCCCAAGAATGCATGTGAATTCAACCAACCAGCAGCAACAGGATTGTCATCACCATAATTGTCTGGATCCTCAGGATCAAAATGGCCTGTTAGAGCAGGATTATCAGCAAGTGTAAATAACTTGTCCGGACGTGCCCACTGATGAAGTACAGTACCTTCTATTCTCTCCATATGACATTTTTGACATTTCGGTGAACTCATCGAATCATTTGAAGCAGTATCATCACCCGTTGTAACTGCCATTTGAGTTGAACAGAGTTCCATGAATGCTCCAGCTTCTTTTGACCATGCACCTGCAGAACGTTGGTGACATGAAAGACACAGTCCTTTACCACTTTCTCCAAAGTGATTATTTCCTTCAACATCATAGTGTGGATTGACGAGCGCTGTTCTGTTCGTCTCATCTGTTCCATTTTCATTAGTTGTACCAGTTACACCATATGGTCCATAGAATGGTCCACCTGTAAAGTGTGTTTTTCCATCAGTTCCATTGATGTCTTTACTTGTCATTGTGTAACGACCATCAAATTTTTTGCCAATATCAAATTCACCTGCAGCATGATCAACATTTACACCTTTAGGCGTATGTGCAGTAGTAGCACCTGTTGTGTGATACTTCTCTGGTCCCCAAAGTCTAAAGAACTTATTCATAGGAAGACTACTTGCATTGTCATCATGGATGAGATCAGTTCCAGCTGCCTGTTTAACTGGTCCATGAGGTCCTACACGCATATCTTTTGCTAATGTATACAAACCATTATCCATACCATCTCCTGACATAAGTCTAGGTGTCTCTATACTATGACAGAACGCACAGTTAATACCTTCACGGTTTGCCTCATGTCCAATCTGGAAAGTTGCTTTATAGATCTTTCCTTGATGACTGTTCGCAGCTATTACTGCAGTCTCTCCATGAGGAGCATTTAATTCATGATCCAATTTTAATTGAGTTAAGTTAAGATCGGCCGCTGCATCCATTAGTTCAGTTACAGTTACTCGTACATCACCTGCATAGTAAGCACCTGGAGCATGACACTTGATACATGTTTGTGAAGCACCACTAAACATGTTCTTAGACCCTACACCATCACCATCAATAATAGTTGCTTGCTGGTATACTATACCACCTACTGCTGTCTTATCTTCACCAATTTTTGCTAAGTGAGTACGCAGGAAATCTTGAAATTTACTTTGGAAAATTTTGTCATCCCAAGATTGACCATGCATAGAGCTTTTCCATGTATCATAAAGTTCATTGTGACAGTTTTGACATTTCTTATCAGCACTATCAAACAATGTATTATTGAAGTCTACACCTGTATGATACTCTGCTGCAGCAGCTGATATTACTGAGTCACGTGTCCCATCTGTATAATCTACATATGTTATTGTCTTATTGTCTTCTGAGAGCACTTGATAACCTAACTCACCTGGTCCAGGTTCTGAGTCAGTAACTGTTCCACTGCTACTAGAACTACCACCACATCCTGTTAATGATAATATAACGCCTGCACTTAGCAAAAGCGTTAATGCTTTAACATTTAACTTCATTCATTTTCCTTTTTATTTTACCTCTTGAGACACTTAGTGTCACTCTTTTATATTGATATTGAAATACCAATATCCCCCTATTGTTAAATAACAAACCATTCTAATGATATAAGTTAAGTGTTAAGTATGTGTTAATAAAATTTAAATTTATAGTTAAAAATAAATAAAAAAATCATTAGATGTGAAGATATGTATCAGTATAAAGTGCTTTTAAATAAGACAATATTTGTGTCAATTTGTCATCTTTTTGACGCTTTCTTTGAAAGATGGCTATACTCTTTTAAATATCTTTAAATAGGGGTGATAGTTTGTTTTTACATATAGATATAGACAGTTTTTTTGCTTCTGCTGAACGGAGTGTCAATGATGCTTTAAAAGGCATACCTATAGCGGTGGGTAGTCGTAGCAATCTTGAGATATTTAACAAAAAACGTACCAATATAAAACTCATGAATGAGAACTCGGGAGCCTTTGTGACTCCTGTGTTCTACAGCGATCAAAAGAAAACGTTTGAGTCTTACTTTGTAGATGAGATAGAGGGGAGGAAGAAGATACGAGGTATCGTAACGACTGCAAGCTATGAAGCCAGGGCATGTGGTGTGAAGACGGCTATGCCTATAGCACAGGCTTTGCAGCTTTGTCCTAAGATGACGGTCGTCCCTTCAAATTATCCACTCTACCATAAGCTCTCTCATAAGATACATGCTTTTATGTTGGCGCATATCCCTAAAGTGGAACAGTACAGCATCGATGAATTTTTTGGAGATGTCAGCGGTTGGAAAAAAGATGAAGAGGTGTATGCTTTTGCTGAAGCGTTACAGGCAAAGATACTTGAACATTTTGACATTCCTGTTTCTATAGGCATCTCAAAAGCAAAATGGATAGCTAAATTGGCAACAGAGTCTGCCAAGCCATATGGTGTGTATGAAGTTAAAGATATAGATACATATATAGAAGATATTCCCATTAAGGATTTTCCCGGTATAGGAAAAGGTTTTCAAAAAAGACTAGGGGAGCACTACATCTCTACACTGGGTGATGTAAAGCGACATAAAAAACTTCTTGAGTCATGGAAAAAACCTGGTATTCAATTGTATGGACGCGTGACAGGAACAGACCATGAAGACATAAGCAGTAGAGGAGAGAGAAAGTCCATAGGTATCAGTCGAACTTTCGATGCTATACATAATACTGATGAGATAAAAAGACGCATTATGATCATGGCAAGACATATCATCTATATGGTGATGGCTATAGAGGTTAATCCTACAAGTTATTACCTGAAGATAGGGTATGAGTATGGTGTTAAAGCAAAAAAGACACTGACTGTAGACAGAGTGTTTTCTGAAACACTTTTTAAGTCTATACTTTCAGAAATGTATGAAGAGATAGTGCATGTAAACAAAGGGGCCATAAAGCTTACATTGAATGTTTCAAATTTTTCTTCATTGAATCTAAAGACACTTTCACTCATCGACTTTAATGATGACAATAAAGAGAAACAATTACATAAAAACATACATGCCTTAAGAACACGTTTTGGATTAGATATCATTAAAACAGGAAATGAGTTATAAAATCCAATATACTATGTTCACTTCATATAATATAGTTTAATGTATACTATGAACATGAACTTAAAAATATTATCTTCTAAACTAAAAGAGTTTCAGAATATAGATGATTCTGCAATTACTACACTTTATACACTTTCTAGTAGAAGCCTACTTGTTCTTATCGCATTGGCTGCTTTAACAACTGTGGCTCTATATCCGGTACTTCAGAGCAGTATTATAATTTGGTTTTTAAGTTTAGTGATCTTAACAGGATATAGACTTTATTCGGCGTATACTTTTAAACAAGATCCTGAAAAGTATTCTATGAGTGTATGGTATAAAAAGTTTATCTTGACTGCTGTTATTACGGCACTTATCTTTTCAGCCCTTGGTTTTATTTTTATTCATCAAGTAGATTATTATTATCAACTTTATATTCTTGCGGTACTTGTAGGATTGTCCTCAGGTTCTATAGTCTCTTTGTCTCCAGATATACGAGTATATATTGCGTATGCAACTATACTCTTGTTCCCACTCACTACTACACTGCTATTTCTTGATAACACACCTCTGCATATAATACTTGCTATTTCATTAATTTTATATTTTATAGCACAGGTGACAACCATATACAAGATCAATACACAAAAAAATGAATTTAATATATTACAATCAGAACATATGCTTTTAGATAGTTTGTTTAAAAATGCACCTCTTGGTGTCTTTGCCTATAACAAGGATTTAGAAGTAGTGGAGTGCAATGAACAATTCCAAACATTATTTAATCATGATAGAGAACAAATTATAGGTATGAACCTCAATAATCTTCTCGATAGTCGCGTATTAGGATCATTACAAAATGCGCTTACGCAAGGACCACAATTTTATAAAGGTCATTATACCTCATTGAAGGGTGAGGAATTTTGGATAGATGCAAAAGCTTTTTCCTTTACGGATACCACCAATAGAATTGTGGGTGGTGTAGGCATGATAGAAGATAAAACAAGAGAACAGACTGCATTAACAGAACTTGAATACATGGCTCAACATGATGTACTTACTGGCTTGTTAAATCGTAGAGGCTTTAAGAATAATATCGAAGATCTTGTTAATGATACAAAACATAAAACATTTTTCTCAATACTTTTTTATCTTGATTTGAATCAGTTTAAAAGTATCAATGATTCTTTGGGTCATGCGGTTGGAGATGATGTCCTTCTCGCTGTCTCTAAACGTTTGCTCGAGCTCTTAGATAAAGATTGTATAGTAAGTAGATTGGGTGGAGATGAATTTATCATTATATTGCCGTATACCTCAGAAGATAATACTATGGCAAATAAGGTAGCACGGGAGTTTTCTCAACAGATACAAAATATTTTTAGAGAGCCATTTATTATACAAGAGATGCATTTACATATTAAGTCAAGTATAGGTATCGTTCTAATTGAACCCGGTTATACCAATACAGAAGAGATCATAAGACATGCTGACCTTTCAATGTATCAAGCTAAAATTTCCAATAATCATGTTTCATATTATGATTCATCCTTGGACAAACAACAAAAAGAGATTTTTCATCTCCAGCATGATCTGGCATATGCAATCGAAAAAAATCAGTTTGATCTGTATTATCAACCTATAGTAACGATCAAAGAAGATACATTATGTTCTGCGGAGGCACTCATACGATGGGAACATCCAGAAAAAGGGTTATTATCTCCAGAAGATTTCATACCGTTGGCTATCAAAGCCGGTTTACTTTCACAAATCACATGGTGGGTAGTTGATAGTGTCTGCCAACATGTAGCTCAATGGAAAAAAGAGAATCAATGGAAACTTGAATATGTTTCAATCAATGTAAATGCACAGCAATTTATAGAAAATAATTTTGTTATAGAATTCCTTAGAAAATTGGAAGAATATGGATTAGATACTAACGATATTATGATAGAGATTACAGAACGATCGCTTATTGATAATTTTGATAATACGCAATATGTTATCAATGACTTACGCAGCAAAGGTGTTAAATGTGCCATCGATGATTTTGGTATAGGTTATTCATCTCTCTCTTACTTGAAAAAGCTCTCTTTTCATACATTAAAAATAGATAGAGCGTTTATAAAAGATATAGAATTCAATCCCAAAGAGTTGCATCTGGTTTCAACGATATTAGATATAGGAAGACAATTTAACTATAACATAGTTATAGAGGGTATAGAAGATAGAAATCAAAAAGAGTTACTTCTTGGATTAGATAATAAACTTAGGTATCAAGGTTATCATTTTTCTAAACCTCTCCATGCAAAAGAGTTTAGGCAGAAATTTTTAAAATAGCTATACGTTAAAAGTATGTTTGGGATGAGATATCATTAAAGATTAATTTAATCTATGATTGTATATAATGTAAATGTTATAGTAAAGAGATATTTTAAATATTATTTGTTGTGCCAAACTTGTTGTGAAGCAAGGACGGAAAGCCATGGGTCTTAACTTTAAGATCGCCAGGTTACCAAATACCAATACTAGGGTATTATGTATACTTCCGCCTTTTTCTACTAGTTCCATCTATAAATCTTATTTAATTCAAACTTATTTTGTTGTGCCAAACTTGTTGTGAAGCAAGGACGGAAAGCTATGGGTCTTCAATGTGAAGATCGCCAGGCTACCAAAATGAATTTATACTTCTTTTGAGCAACATCCAATTACACTAAGGATATTTATGAAATTTTTTCATAAACTGATAGGCTTTGTACTATCATTAACACTAATGACACTCATCTCAGGATGTGGAGGAGGAGGTGGTACTACTTCTACTTCAAATACAGGACAAGTTTTACTGAAGCTTACAGATGCACCCACAGATGATGAAAATGTAATAGGTGTTTATGTTACTTTCGATGCACTTCGTTACCAATATGCAGACAGCAATGACAGTTGGGAAGATGTAGATCTCAATGAATCAAGAACTATCAATTTACTTGATTTACAAGATGGAAAAACTACACTCTTGAATCAGGTTGAATTACCTGCAGGTGAGATAGCACATGTACGTTTTGTACTCAATACAGACGATTGTTATATTGTGTTGGCCGATGAAGGAAGAAAACCTTTAACTGTTCCAAGTGGTGATCAAACAGGATTTAAAGCCATTGGAGGATTTACGATACCAGCTGGAGGTACAGTGAATGTTACGGCCGATTTTGATGTAAGAAAATCTGTGACAGTGACTGGAAATAAGGACTATAAACTACGTCCTACTATTAAGATCATTGATAACATTGAAGTTGGTGAGATCAATGGTACGATGACTTTGGATGCAAATGGTTCTAAGGTTATAGTCTATGCATATACTGATGGAGGTTTTGATTCTAATGAAACAAATACCAGCAAGATTAACTTTGATAATGCAGTTTTAAGTACGGATGCTACAGACGGAAGCTATACACTGCCATGGCTCACTGTTGGAACGTATGATCTTGTAGTTGCTTCACATGATCTTAATGGTACATTTGAAAATATTTTAGGATATATTAATGATGTATTTGTGATGACGGATGAAACTACGTCACAGAATATTACGGATGAGACTTTGGTGGATATACTGCCTTAGATTAAATCTATCCCCACTTTTATAAGTGGGGAACCTAAACAATAAACTCTACAAAACAAATTTAAAAAACGATCTGTCCATCTGCCTGCATACGTTTAATAATACCCTTTGCCATTTCATGACCTTGATAGGCTGCTTTTCTACACCATTCTATGGCTTTTTCTTTGTCCTCTTCGCAACCTAAACCCATATCATATAATGCGCCTAGATTAAATTGTGCTTTGGCATTATCTGCTTGTGCTGCTTTTGAGAAGAGTATAAAAGCTTTTTTGTAATCCTGAGGTACACCACGACCTTCTTTAAACATAGCACCCAGATTGTTGAAGGCATCTATGTTGCCTCTTTTTGCTGCTTCTTCATACCAAAAAGCTGCTTCTGATTCATTTTTCTCACAACCTTCACCATTTTCAAGCATCAATGCTACTTCAAATTGTGCTACAGGTACTTCTCTTGTCGCTGCTTGAAGATAGTAATCAAAAGCTTTTTTAGCATCTTGGTTGACACCATAGCCTCTAAAGTATAGAAAACCTAGATAGTAGTAAGAGACAGGGTCTTTTTGTTTTTCTAGAGCAGTATAGAGCTCAAGGGCCTTATCGTATTCTTTTGCAAGTAATGTATTGTATGCTTCTTGTGCTAGAGGAGTCATTATACACCAAACCCTACAAGTTCTGCACTTACTTTTTCTATCTTACTTTGGGCATCTTCTAGTGCTTGTTTGTTTGTAGCAAGTACTTCTGCTGGGGCATTGGCTACAAATTTTTCATTGTTTAGCATACCACTTAATTTTTGGATCTCTTTTTCAAGCTTCTCTTTTTGACGAGTAAGCTTGTTGATGATAGGTGTCATGTCTATCTCTCCTGTTGGTAGGTACACTTCTAAATTATCAGAAACATCAGTAATAGAATCTGCTACTTTCGCATCTACAAACTCAATGTTCTCAACTTTAGCCAATCTCTGTATGAATGGACGAGCCATCTCTGTATCTATATTACTATCTAGTTTTATGTACGCTTTTTCTATCTTTGAATTACCCATATCGATGATTACTTTAGCACGTCTAAGAGCAGTGATAGACTCTTCTATAATGGCAAACATGTTTTCAGCTTCCATGTCTCTTTGGATCCCTTTAGGGAAATTCATAACCATTAGAGACTCTCCCTCTTCAAGTGTAGTGCCTGAGAGTTTATGGTAGAGGTGGTCAGAGATAAATGGCATAAACGGAGAAACCATTTTAAGTGTTTCTTTAAAGATCGCACCAAGTTCTACAATGCTTTCTCTGTCTGCCTTAGAGTACTCTATCCCCCAATCACAAAACTCATTCCATACAAAGTTGTAGAGTATTCTTGCACTCTCGTTAAACTTGTACGTCTCTAATGTCTCACGTACTTCTTCAACAGCCAAGGCAAGTCTACTTTGCATGTAGCGTCCAAGTGGTGTCTTCACTTCAACATCTTTTAGGTCTTTAAATGTATCAACGTTGAGTTGTAAGTAGTTTGTTGCATTGTAAAGTTTGTTGGTAAAGTTTCTAAATTGATCTAAATTCTTAGCACCCAGTTTGATGTCACGACCTTGCACAGCCAAGTACGCCAAAGTAAATCTGATAATATCCGCTGAGTGCTCCTCCACCATATCAAGTGGATCGATAACGTTACCTTTTGATTTTGACATCTTCGCACCGGTTTCATCTCTTACAAGAGCATGCATGTAGATATCTTTAAATGGCAGTTTTCCTGTGAAGTGTTCACTCATCATCATCATACGTGCTACCCAGAAGAACATAATGTCAAATCCGGTAATAAGCAGTGAGTTAGGGTAAAAATCTTCCATATCAGTTTCATTATAGCGTTCAGGTAGTTTGCCATTATTTCCCCATCCTAGAGGTGACATTGCCCATAAGGCTGACGAGAACCATGTATCGAGTACGTCAGGGTCTTGTGTGATCTTTTTTGATGCACACTTTGGACAGGCTTCAGGTTCGTCTTCTTTGTCAGCCCATTGATGTTCACAGTCATCACAGCTAAAGACAGGTATACGGTGTCCCCACCAGAGTTGACGAGAGATACACCAAGGACGAAGTTCATCCATCCATGCAGTGTAAGAGTTGATCCAGTGAGCAGGGTGGAAGTTGTTATGCTTTTTAGTCTCTTTTATGGAGTTTTCAGCGATCTTCTCACTCAAGAACCACTGTTGAGAGATATAAGGTTCAACGATGTTTTTACATCTGTAACAGTGACCTACTTGATGGACATGCTCTTCAATTTTAACAATATACCCGGCATTTTCTAGTGCTTTTACGATGACGGGACGCGCTTCAAGACGCTCTAGTCCTGCAAACTCTCCACAGTAGTCATTTAAGATCCCTTTTTCGTCAAATACTTTAATGAACTCAAGGTCATGTCTTTTTCCTACCGCGTAGTCATTTTGGTCATGTGCAGGTGTCACTTTTACCACACCCGTTCCAAATTCCATATCAACATGGTCATCTGTAATGACTTTGATCGTTCTATCAGTCAGTGGTAAAAGTACTTCTTTACCTACGATGTCTGCATAACGCTTGTCATCAGGGTGTACCATGATAGCTGTATCGCCGAAGTAGGTTTCAGGTCTTGTTGTAGCAACTTCAAGTTCTCCTGATCCATCTGCAAATTTATAGATCATCGTATAGAATTTACCATTAACCTCTTCGTGTTCGACTTCAATGTCAGACAATGCACCATCATGTGTACACCAGTTAACCATATAATTGTTTTGAGTGATCTGTCCTTCATTATAAAGAGAGACAAAAGCTTCTTTGACTGCTTCTTTAAGCCCTTCATCCATAGTGAAACGCTCACGATTCCATGCTGGTGTAACCCCAAGTTTTCTCATTTGATGTACGATGTTACCGCCGCTTGTCTCTTTTTGTAACCAAGCACGTTCTAAAAACTTCTCACGTCCTAATTCTTCTTTGGTTGTACCTTCAGCTAAAAGTTGTTTCTCAACAATGTTCTGAGTAGCGATCCCTGCATGGTCGGTGCCTGGCTGCCAAAGTGTTTTAAACCCGTCCATACGCTTATAACGTGTGATGATGTCTTGAAGTGTAAATGTTAGTGCATGTCCTATGTGTAAAGAACCTGTAACATTTGGAGGAGGCATCATAATGGAAAAGTTTTTTCCCTCTTCCTGGATGTTCTTATTTCCGTCTATCTCAAAGTATCCACGTTTTTCACATAGTTTATAGTAGTTGTCTTCTACTTCTTTTGGGTTGTATGTTGCTTTTTTTTCTGTTGTTTCGCTCATCGTATTATCCTATCAAGTGTGCATCTATACTTTTCAGATGAACACCATATTATATTGTCGCGATTATAGCGTAATGGTGCTTTTTCTTTTATGGGTGTGTTTAAAAGAGGGGGGAATTGTATTTTTTATGCCACTGAATGATTGCTTCCCATGCTTCTTCTGCATTATCTACATAGGTCAACATATTTAGATCATCGCATTCAATAACATCCTCTTCTTTTAAAAATTGAAAGTCAATAACACGGTTCCAGTACTCTTTACCAAGCAAAACTATAGGTATAGAAGGACTTTTCATGGTCTGTATCAATGTCAATATCTCGAAGAGTTCATCCATGGTACCAAAACCACCAGGGAAGACAACCAATGCTTTTGCCCGTTGCATAAAGTGTAGTTTACGCATGGCAAAATATCGAAACTGGAAACAGAGTTCCGGTGTGATGTATGGGTTTGGAAACTGCTCATGTGACAGTTCTATGTTAAGACCTATAGATTTGGCACCGACATCCAAAGCACCACGGTTTGCTGCTTCCATGATACCCGGTCCACCCCCAGTCATCAAGGTTACATGGCAATCTTCAGGGGTTTTACCACTTTTCCCTACCAGTTGTCCAAATTTACGGGCTTCATCATAGTAAATACTTTTTCCTACCATGCTCTCGCATCTTTTAAGTGCACTGAGAAGTGCCTCTGAATGGGGAGAGTTTAGCAACTCTTTTTCTATCTTTTTCAACTCATTCATAGCCACATCAAACTCAACAATACGGGCACTTCCAAACACCACAATAGTATGATCAATACCTTGTTTGTTCATCTTGACCTCTGCTTTTAGATAATCAAGTTGAAGTCTTACTCCTCTAGCTTCATCAGAGTAGATAAAACTTTTATCTTCCTCTGCAATTTCATAGGTAGGATCATTAACAATGGCTTTGATCTGCTTTAATGTTTCAGAATAATCATTGGACTTTTTTTTCATACTAATACCTCTTAAGGATATTATACATATTTTTTGAATGAATTACTTTGAATACTTTTTAATGCTATAATTTTTTATATTTATATATAAAAGGTTTACTATGACAAGAATTAAAATTCAGTACAGTGAGGAACTTTTAAGACTAAAGTCTAATGCAAGCCTTTCACTAAATGAAAGGCTGTGAAATGCCAAATCGTAAAAATATAGCCATACTCTGTTCGGGTGGTGATGTCTCAGGAATGAATGCTGCGTTAAAACGTTTTGTTGAATACAGCATTGGAAAAGGACTGACACCGTATTTTGTAGATAATGGTTTTGAAGGCTTGATAGATAACAACATTTATCAGGCTGGGTACAGTGATGTTGCAGGTATCATTTCCCGTGGAGGTACGAAGATACACTCTTCACGTTCAAAACGCTTTATGGAGAAAGCTTATCGAGAAGAGGCATTAGCCAATCTCAAGTCTCATGATATAAGGTATTTGGTAGTTTTGGGTGGAGATGGTTCCTTTAAAGGGATGCAGGCACTGAGTGACGAGAGTGAAGGCATAAGCTTTGCCGGTATTCCTGCTACTATAGATAATGACATTGCAGGAACAGAATACTGTCTTGGAGTTGATACAGCACTGAATGTCATTAAATATGCCATTGACTCTATCAGAGATACAGCATCTTCATTTTCTCGCGCTTTTGTGATAGAAGTGATGGGAAGAGAGTGTGGATATCTGTCACTTGTTTCAGCGCTTACTTCAGGAGCAGAAATGTGTTTAATACCGGAAATTCCCTATAAACTGGACGATTATAAATCATGCTTCCAAAAACAGATGCTAGAGGGCAGAGAGTATTTTATCGCAGTGGTCTCTGAAGCTTTGAAGAATTCAGAAGAGGTTGTACAGTGGTTTGAGGAAGAGATAGGCATTGAATCGCGTATAACAGTGCTGGGTCACATACAACGCGGAGGTAACCCTACCGTGTATGACCGTCTTATGGCTTTTAACTTTGTGACGCAGGCTATAGATGGTTTACTTGAAGGAAATAAAAGTTCTGTTATCTGTTATGACGATGGAGGATTCAACCATAATAAGATAGAAGACGTTGCTTTTAAAAAATACCAAATAAACACAGAGTTGTTGAAACTTGGAATGGAGTTTGGGTGCAATATATAAAATATTATGTATGGTTTCCTTTTGTATTATGGGTCAGTGCATGTGCTGCTCCAGAGGGAAAGGTGATCGCAAAGATCCCAGAAGCTTCAGGGATAAGTTACTGCAGCAGTGATGATACGCTTGTTGTCGCCAATGATGAAGGGTTATATTACAAGATCAGCCGAAAAGGAAAGATACTTCAAAAAACAAAGTTGGGAAACTATGATCTTGAAGGTGTTGTATGTGAAGATACACAGATGATCTTTGCTCTTGAAAATAAAGGAATGTTTATTGTTGACAGACAGACAGGGGAAAAGAAAAAAGTTCCTTTGGATACCATGTATAATGGAATAAAATTGCCTCTGTTTGATAAAAAATCAGGCATAGAAGGTATGGCAAAAGTCGGGAATGTGGTCTATCTGGCCAAACAATCCAAAAAGAAAAAGAACTCTTTCGTTGCTGTGGTTAGATTGAATCCTTATCCTTCAAGGATCGTTGATGTTATTGAACATCATGTGGCTGATACGGCAGGGCTTACCTATCATGATGGCTATCTGTATATGGTGAGTGATAAAGAAGATCTTTTGATCAAGTATGATCTACAAAAGAAGAAAAGTGTACAAAAAGTTAAATTAGAGAATGGTGCCTGGGAAGGTATTGCTTTTGATGCTAAAGGCTTTGTTTACCTTGCTGATGATGACGGACGAATTGTAAAATACAAGAAAAAAAGATTAGGCTTATAATCCACAGATCTTTAATATATAGATTTTATGTTCTTTTCAATAGCCATAAATGCTTATAGCTTTGATAAAAAACAATATTGGTCAAGGCACCTGCCATTGCAAGAGCAGTGTCTTTATGGGCATCCCATACATCTCCCTGCGTGCCTAAAAAAGCCATACCCAGATCAGGCTGCAATATAACCACTGCTAGCCACTCAAGCATTTCATAGATCGTAGAGATTGTAACGACCATTGTAAAGGTAAAGATGAAAGCAGTTCTTATAGTGGTTGCACCTGACATGATCATCTCAAACAACATTCTAAAGGTAAGTAGTCCAAAAAGAAAATGTACCAAACGGTCAAAATGGTTCCTCTCAAAACCAAAAAACTGTGTGATGGCATTAAAATGCTCCATTTCTGCATAGGTGTAATGTGACCCTAAAGAGTGTAAACTGGTAAATATAAGAAGAAAAATGATGCTTAAAAGCGTGTAATTGTGTTTTTTATCCATCCAAATGACAAAAGGAAAAAATATGAATACCAATACATTTTCAAGAAGCCAGTCTTGTGGATATTTCGGATTGATGGCCATGATGATCCAGACAAGAGCATAAAGTGCATAGAGTAACTTATGTGATTTTGGCATTAATTCTTCCTTTATTCTTTAGTATTCTATCATCATCTTAGAAATTTTTATTTAAAAAATCTACTAAAGAGATAAAATAGAAATGATAAAACAATAGAGATAATGATTGAAGTGGTGATCGGAAAATAAAAGGAGAAGTTTTCTTTTTTATAAGAGATGTCACCAGGCAGTTTACCTAGATTAAAGGGAAGTTTGTCGCTAAAAAGAAGTATAACACCTATAATGATGATAACAATACCGATAAAAATAATGCTTTTTCCTATCTCTGCCATGTGCATTCACCTTGGTTTTTATGATATTATAGGATAAATCTTGTTGAAGGCAAAATGATGGAGCGTATACGCATTAAAACCGGCGATATTACCCAAGAAAATGTTTGTGCCATTGTCAATGCTGCAAACAGTTCTCTTTTAGGTGGTGGCGGTGTAGATGGTGCCATACATGGTGCAGGGGGTTCTGAGATCCTCGAGGCATGTAAAAAAATCCGTAAAGAGCAGTACCCTGATGGTTTACCCACAGGAGAAGCAGTAGCTACAAATGCCGGAAATTTACCAGCAAAGTATGTCATACACACTGTAGGACCTATCTATCATCAATGTGGAGAGGGTTGTGCTGAATTATTAAGATCATGTTATGTAAATGCACTACAAATAGCTGTAGATCTTGGATGTAAAGATATTGCCTTCCCTGCGATCTCTACGGGAATATATGGTTATCCTAAAGAAGAATCTGCACGCATTGCTTATGATGCAGCCAATGTTTTTTTAGATGATAAGAATGATCTAAAAGTGACTTTTATCTTTCATAGCACTGAAGATAAATCACTATTTTTAAAAGCAGTCACTAAAGTATAGTTCTGTTAATATAATACATTATCAAAAATAAGGAGAATATTATGTATCTTTTTGCTTCTGAAGCTGTTTCAGCAGGTCACCCCGATAAATGTGCGGATATTATTGCCGATTCTATTGTGGATACGCTGCTCCAACTTGATCCTGATTCTAAAGTAGCTACTGAAGTGTTCATCTCTGGTAAACATGTCATTATAGGTGGTGAAGTGAAAACCAAAGTTCATCTTGATCATGCTTTTTATGAAGAGATAGTGAAAAAAGCATTTAATCAGATAGGGTATCCGGAATCGGGTTTTGAGAGAGGTGAAACCTTTTTCCCAGACGAAGCAGAGATACATACTTATGTAAGTACGCAATCTCCAGATATCACTATGGGAGTGGTCAAAGGAGATAATGAGATAGGGGCAGGGGATCAAGGGATGATGTTTGGGTATGCAAGCTCTGAGAGAGATGATTATATGCCTATAGCCTTTTCCTATGCCAGAGAGATACGAGATGTACTCTATGCCTATGCACTGAAACATCCGGAGACTTTCGGCGTAGATATGAAAACAGAAGTCATAATTGATTACGGTACTAAAGAGAATTTTGATCACTGTAAGCCTCAAAGTATCGCAAAGATCATTGTGGCCATTTCACATAACAAAGATGTAGCACAAGCAGAAGTAAAGAGGTTGGTTAAAGAGATCATTAAAGAGAATGTGAAATTTGAAGCAGGGCACTTTAATGAGAAGAATATCACATTTTACATCAATAATACAGGAAGATTCGTTCAACATTCGCCTATCGCTGATTCTGGTTTGACTGGTAGAAAAGTAGTATGTGATACCTATGGTGGCTATGCACCCATAGGCGGTGGATCACAAAGTTCTAAAGATTACACTAAAGTCGATCGTACAGCATTGTATGCGGCAAGATGGCTAGCCAAACATATTGTTGCAGCAGGATTGGCAAAGAAGGCACTCATACAGCTCTCTTATGTGATCGCTGAACCTAGACCTGTTTCTGTCACTGTAGATACACAGCATACGGGTCTGACAGAGATAAAAGATGAAGAACTGTCGCAGATCATCGCTGATAAATTTCCACTTACACCTAGATGGATCACGGAGAAGTTTGGTCTGGATCGTCCAAGTGAAGAGAGTTTCCTGTATGCCGATATCGCGGCAAAAGGGCAGATAGGATATGCTGAGTATCCATGGGAAAAGTTGGATGAATTGGCTTGGTTTAAGAAGGAATTTCGGTGCTAAATATTTCAAGCAATGTTTCTCTGGATGATAATGAAATCACCTTTGAAGCTATCCGCGCGCAGGGTTCGGGTGGTCAGAAGGTCAACAAAACCTCCGCAGCGATACACCTTCGTTTTGATATTGCCGCCTCGTCACTGCCGGATTTTTACAAGGAGAAGCTTCTCTCACTCAAGGATAAGCGCATTACCAAAGAGGGCATCATCATCATCAAATCACAACAGCATCGCAGTCAGGAGCAAAACAGAGATGAGGCGCTTGAGCGTTTGACAGAGCTTATCAAAAGTGTTAATGTCATTCAAAAAAAGCGTATTGCGACCAAACCGACGAAAGGTTCTGTCAATCGACGATTGAAATCAAAGAAAAAGCATGCCGGCAAGAAACGTTTGCGGGAAAAGGTAGATACGGAGTAGATGTCTGTCTAACCTAAAATAGAAGGTATCACATTAACAACTAGCATTCATCTTATACTCTGCAAGATCTTTTCCTTTCACATCGATGATATGTACGGCACATGCAAGACAGGGGTCAAAGGAGTGTAATACTTTTAAAACTTCAAGTGGCTGTGAAGGATCATCAAGTTTGATTCCTATAAGGGCTTCTTCATAAGGGCCTCTTTGATCTTTACTGTCTTTTGGTGAGGCATTCCAGGTAGTTGGCGCTATCACTTGATAGTTTTTGATCTTTCGATCTTCAATATTGATAAAGTGTGACAGAACACCTCTTGGTACTTCAAGAAATGTTCTCCCTTTTGCTTTTTTAGGTAAGTCTTCAAAAGTGTATTTTGTCCAGGTTTCAGTATCGTAATACTTGATATTTTCTATCAATTGATTGATGAACTTAAAAATATATTCACTGAGGTAAGCACTTTCTAGGGCTCTAGCTGCATTTCTGCCTACAGATGAAGAGAGGTCAATAAGCTCCAAATCACAAAAATCTAAGAATTCATCTACAAAGGGTTTAATATATATATTTTCTTTCTTGTAAGAGATCAGTACCCGCGCAAGAGGCCCGCATTCCATGGGTTTGCCATCATATCTTGGGGCTTTAATCCAAGTGTATTTATCATCTGATCTGGCAGTTTTGAGTGTCCCATCTTCATTTAGGTCAGTGTAGTAGGGTTTGTCATCTTTGTACCAGGCTCTTTCAATCTCTTCGGTAACTTTATGCTCATCAAAACTATCGATATTTTCGAAGTCATGATCGTAAATAACTCCAGACTCAAAAAGTAGATTTTCATTATCAAAAGCATACCCTCCGACAGAAAAGAAATTTCCAGTACTTCTGCCCGAGGCCATTTTTATTTCATCTTTGTATGCTGTGGCCAAGAGTTTCATGTCTGGTAAGTAGGCTCGGTCTACAAAATCTTTCGCTTCTTTCATGATAAATATAAAATCATTTAATCTTTTGGGACTTAGCATATCTGCTACAGAAGTGATGCCTCCTACAACGATGGTTTGGGGGTGGGGCGTTTTGGCACCAAAAATGGCTATGGCTTTTGATATATTCGATTGAAATTTAAGTGCCTCAAGATAATGTGAAAGCAATAGCAAGTTCTCTTCGGGGTTGAGTTTATAGTCACTATGACCCCAGTAACCGTTGGAAAAAGGACCCAGTCTTCCTGACTTAACAAACTTCGCCAACTTTTCTTTCACTGCAGTATAGTGTGCATGAGAATTTGCATAGGGTTGGCTAGAGTAGATCTGAGCCGTTTTACTTGTACTTTCCGGATCAGCTTCTAGCGCTTTGGTGACATCAACAAAATCTAATAGGTGAAGGTGATAAAAATGTACCACATGGTCTTGAATAAAAAGTGCCAATGACATGAGATTTCTGATTATCTTGGCATTTTGTGGTATTTGGATATCGTAAGCATCCTCAACTGTGCTAACGGCTGCTCTAAAATGTGAATTGGTGCATACCCCGCATATTCTACCCGCCAATAATCCTGCATCTCTGGGATCTCTGTCTTTGAGTATAATTTCAATACCCCGAAAAAGTTGTCCGCTGACATACGCCTCTTTTACAAGACCTTCTTCATCTATCTCCACTTCAGCCCTTAAATGGCCTTCAATTCT
The DNA here is from genome assembly GCA_023955225.1 of Sulfurovum sp. Classification (GTDB taxonomy): domain Bacteria; phylum Campylobacterota; class Campylobacteria; order Campylobacterales; family Sulfurovaceae; genus Sulfurovum. The sequence goes on along the minus strand of JAGSGJ010000020.1, from coordinate 16,585 downwards.
TGTAATGGGATCTATGACAATTTTTTTAAGATTTGGCATTTAGTGCCCCACGGTACTGAATTTCACATAAATCATTTAGTGATTTATTGCACTGCGTTTTTACGCTTGTAATTTTTGTCACTTTTCTTCCTTTAATTTTCGTTCATTGGCATATTTGTCAAAGAATCCCTTCTCTACACACCCCATACATCCGTGACCTCCCTGTACCGGCCAACTTGTCCCCTGGTTAAATTTCATAGTAGGGCAGTTTGCATGAGTGTAGGGACCTTTACATCCCATTTCAAAAAGACACCAGCCTTTTTTTGCGCCTTCATCTCCCCACTCCTTAACGAACTCACCTAGTTCAAAATGTCCCCTTCTTTCACAATTGTCATGTATTCTCTCACCATATGCCCATAAGGGACGATTGAACTGATCTAGCGCAGGCAACTCTTCAAACATCAAATAAGAAAGTAACGTGCCTACAATGTTAACAGGATTGGCCGGGCAGCCAGGAAGGTTAACAATATCATTTCTTCCCAATGCTTCAGATACACCTACGGCACCTGTTGGATTTGGAGCAGCAGCAACCACACCTCCATCAAATGCACAGCTACCAACTGAAAGTATCAGCGCAGCATCTTTTGCACATTTTTGAAGCAGTGCAAGTCCTGTTTCACCTTTGGGTCCGATACGAAGGTATTTGCCTTCCATAGCCATAGGGATAGCCCCTTCCACGATGAGAACATAGGCACCTTTTTGTGTTTTGATAATATTTTCCAAAACACTTTCACTTTGATCACCACTTGCAGACATTAAAAGTTCATGATAATCAAGTGATATATAGTCAAAGATTAAATCTTCAATGCCAGGATGTGATGATTTGATAAATGCTTCAGAGTTCCCAGAGCAGTCTGCTAATTCAAGCCAGATTATTGGTACTTTATTTAAATTGTTTATGCCATCTTTGATCACGCCTTCATATTCTGGGTGAAGATGCATGGTTGCTGTGACCATAGATACCCAGCTGTTGACTTCCTTGGCACTAATATCAAAGGCATCCAAAGAGGCAGAGAGTTGTTCACTGTCAAGTTGATTGCGTGGATGCAAACGGTTAAATTTTTCTATACGTTTTTGAACCAAAGCAATCTCTTCTTCTCTTGCCAACTCTTCAGGACTCTTTCTGACTAGATTGGTGTCAATTAAATGTTGAGAATTCATTATAAGAGCTTCAACCGATTTCTTACATTTCCCACATACGCGCCCTGCCTGAGAAAACTGTCCATATTCCAGAAAGCTTCCGACACCATTTGCGACAACGGTATTGACTATATCTTGATCATAAACATGTTCACAGCTACAGATGAGTCTACCCCTCTTTCCTGTCTGTCTGTTTTGATACAAATATGAAGGGTCAATAGTTTGATCGTTTTGTATGATAGATTCTAAATATCCTATGTCTTCATTGGTGTTGATCCCGATGAAGCGTGTGAGTTTGTCATCTTTTATAAAATATTCATCTATGCGGTGATCTTTTTCAGAAGTAATCAGGATTTTTTCAAAATCAGATGAATAGAGGGGAGACCTAATGTCTATTAGCTCATATTCGTCCACTTTAAGCATATCTATCATGACTTCAAGTTGGAAAGTTTTAGGGTCTAGTTCGAGTATGTTTGAAATGGCTACATCTGCTTGAAGTGTACACGCTTTGACATTTCCTGCTACGAAGTTTAACTCTTTAATCTGTGCCGCTTCACCTACTGCATAAATGTCTTCATCTTCTGTTTGCATTCTATTGTTTGTAAGTAACCCCTTGTCGCAATCAAGACTATCCCTTGCAAAATCTATATTGGGTTTAATGCCTATGCCAAAAATTAAAAATGGATTTTTAATCGTCAGTTTTTTTGTTTTTAAAAGGGTAATTTCACCATTTTCAATTTGCTTGTCAACAATCTCATCTTCATAGGATATGCTTATCTTTCCATCTTTAAGATAACAAGACTCTATCTCTTGTTTTGCCTGAGGAGATAATGTTTTGTCATAGAGAGAATTTCCACGCACCAATAGCGTGATATGCTTGACGCTTTGCATCTTGTTTAGCGCTTCCATGAGTTCAAGGCCTACGGGGCCGGTACCTACAAGAACCACCTCTCTACCTGTCATCCCTTCGCTGATTTTTTTGCAATCCTCGGCATTTCTAAAAACGGAAGCATTTTTAAGTTGGCTAATGTTAAAAAGTGTTTGAGGAGTGGAGCCTGTGGCAATGATGAGTTTATCATAGCTAAAAACGGAATGTTCAGAAAATATTCTTTTAGATTTTCTATCAATAGATGTGATTTTTTCGTTCAGGACTATAGTAACTAAGGGGTCAACGGGTAGTGAAATGTCATTAATTGTGGCACTTTTATCGACTAGAGAACAAAGATGTATTCTGTCGTAGGGAGAAAAAGATTCTTCCGATACGATCATTACTTGGGTTTTGGGTGAAATTTTTCTAATATTGTTAGCTAAATATGCCGCAGCTATTCCACCGCCTACAATTACGATTCTCATACTATCACCTCGCTTCATTAACTCTGATCCTTTCATCGTGTTGAAAACAAAATATCATTCTGTATTATATACTACTTTTTAGTCTTCTGAATGTCAACCATTTATCTGCCTCCATTACAACAACCAAACCAATGGCGATCATCGCAAGTTCCACCCAGATATCAAAAGAGACAGGTTGCATAGAAAGTATGTTTTGCATAAAAGGAATATGCATACATGCGATATGTAAAAGCTGTGTAAAAATGACTAAATAGATAAGTGCAATACTATTTTTATATGAAATCTTATGTAAGTAATTATATTCAGTTCTCGAGTTGAAGACATGTACATTTTCAAAGAGTACCATAAGAAGCAGTACTATATTTCTTGCACTCTCCACACTCTCTCCACCTTGCATTAAAATATAAAAGAGGACAAAAGAAACAACACCGATATAGAGACCACCTACCATGATACGTCTAATCATTAGTTTGTTGAAGATAGGTTCTTTTGGAGATCGCGGGTTTCTTTTTAAAAGTCCCGGTTCTGCAGATTCTAAGCCTAACATGACATCTTGTATACCGTTTGTTACAAGATTAAGCCAGAGAAGTTGCACAGGAAGTAGAGGTAAAGGCATCCCTGTGATAAAAGAAAGCATTACTAAGACCAACTCAGCAAAACCGGTGGATATTAGTAAGTAGATCACTTTTCTGATGTTGTCATGTGCCCGTCTTCCTTCTTCGATACCATTGACTATGGAAGCAAAATTGTCATCGGCTAAAATGAGATCACTGGATGCTTTGGCGATATCTGTACCACTCTTACCCATAGCCACACCGATGTTTGCATGTCTAAGAGCAGGGGCATCATTTACCCCATCTCCTGTTACTGCGACATAATGCCCCAGTGCTTGATACGCTATAACAATCTTCATCTTTTGTGATGGTGTCACGCGTGAAAAGACGGTTTTACCTTTCAACTCTTCTGCTTTAGCTCCACTCTCTTCCCATGATAGCAACTCTTTCTCACTCATCACTTCTTCAACAGAAGATGCAATGCCAAGCTCTTGTGAAATGGAAAGTGCAGTGTTGGGATGATCTCCAGTGATCATCACTACTTTAATACCGGCATCTTGTGCTTTTCTTATGGCATCAGGACTCTCTTCTCTTACCGGATCTATAATGGCTACAAAACCAAGATAAGTAAAGTTCTTAAGATTAATAGTCGATTCATCTATAGACTCTTTATGGGCAAGTGCAATAGTTCGGTAGCCTTTAAGGGCCCACTCATCAACACTTTCCAAGATAACTTTTTTTTCATCTTCTGTGACATTGCAATGTGCCAATACGGTTTCCGGAGAGCCTTTACTAAACTGATAGATCCTGTCATCCAGTTCCATCATCACTGCAGAAAATCTATTGACAGGTTCATAAGGTATCTCATCAATTTTTCTGTAAAATTTTGAATTAGTCAGATAAGATTCATCTGCATTTTCAGCAAACTGTGCCAATGCTATATCTACCTGGTCTCCAAAAAAATCAACCCCGCCTTCTTTTGATTCTTCGTAATGCATCTCATTACACAGAATGGAAGCCAGAAAGACTTTGTCATGGGCTTCATTGAGTGTATTGGTATCATAGACCTGAGTTGGTGATATAAAGTATTCTACACTAAGTCTGTTTTGGGTCAGTGTTCCTGTTTTATCACTGGCTATAAGGGTACATGATCCTAGTCCTTCAATTGCTGCCAATTTTCGTATAATGACATTTTTCTTGGACATGGCTAAAGAAGCGGATGTCAAAGCAACAGTAATGGCAACAGGAAGACCTTCAGGTATAGTGGAGACAGCAAGTGCTACAGAAAAAATGAAGAGTACGTAAAACTCCATTCCTTTGAGAAAACCTATCGTAAAAAGTAGAATAACCATCACTGCAATAACAATAGAGATAGTAAAAGTAAGTTTCTCCATTTTTTCAACCAAAGGTATCTTGGCTTTACTTTTTTTACTAATCAACTGTGCGATCTTTCCCGCTTCTGTGTCTTTTCCTATAGCAGAGACAACACCCAAGCCTCTACCACTGGAAATATATGTACCAGCAAAGAGCATGTTCTTTCTCTCTGGAAGCAAAAGATCAGAGTTATCACTTAAAAAAAGTGCATCCTTGTTGACATCAACAGATTCACCTGTGAGTAATGATTCATCCACCATAAAGTTTTTGGTTTCAGTCATCCTGACATCAGCTGCCACTTTCGTACCAGGTTCAAAGATCAATACATCCCCTGTAACGATATATCGGCTATCCACTTCTTGTATGTTACCATCTCGTAGGACCATGGCATTTGTTTTGATAAGGTTTTGAAGAAGTTTTGCTTTTTTAGAGGCTGAATACTCTTGATATGTTCCTATCACTGCATTAAGCAGTAAAACAAGCAGTATAAAACCCGCATCTGTATACTCTTTAATGATGAGTGCCATCAATGTTGCTATGAGTAAGACATAGATGATCGGACTTTTAAACTGTTGTATAAAGTGTGCAAAAAGTGTCATCTCGGGTTCTGAAGGAAGGATGTTCAGTCCATGCATCTCTTGTCGTCTGGTGACTTCATCACTTGTTAAACCTGAAGTGTTTGTATTTAAAATTGAGAATGTCTGTTCAATATTTTTTGCATGAAAATTAATACTCAACCTCTTTTTATACCATTAGTGATATATTCTACTCTCTTTATTTTGACATTTTCATTAATAGATAAGAGTTATACTATTAAGTTTTTTAATAGTAGAATATAAATATATAGTAAGTAAAGAATCTAAAATTAAAAAAAGGTAGGTAGATGATGAAGAAGCTAAAAAGAATTGTTGTAGGGTTAGACGTTTTTGAAAAATCAAATGATGTTTTAAAAAGAGCATTAGTGTTAGCCAATGAGCATAAAGCTGATCTGTTTGTCGTTCATGCAGTACGTACACCTTGGTTTGCTGTGCCAAGTTATTTTGGTTCTAAAGAGATAGGTATTGATAAAGAGGGTATTACAAAAAAAATAGAAAAAAAGATAAAAGCATTAAATAAAGATTCTAAAGTATCTTGTTTTATCTTTGTAAAAGAAGGTAATGCAGCTGATATCCTGCTTTATGAAGCAAAACTCAATCATGCAGATATGATTGTTATAGGTAAACATAGCAGGTCAAAAGGTAGAAAAGGTTTTGTAGGCACTACTGCACAAAAAGTAACACATCAAAGTCATTTACCCGTGTTGATCGTTAACAACAATGTAAAAGGTCTCTATAAAAATATCATAGCACCAACAGACTTTGGAATGCAATCAAAACAGAGTGTTCTATTTGCTAAGAATATCTTTCCAACATCAAAAATAAATATAGTTAATGCCTTTGAAACGATTTATATGGAAGGCCCTTACGCTGTAGTAGGGCGTGACCTTTCACAGTATAATGATGTTGCAAAGTCTTGTGCCAAAAAAGATTTAAAAGAGTTTATGAAAGATGTTTCTGTCAAAAAAGGTGAAGTAATTGACGGAGAATTCTATACGAAAGAAGCACTGATCAACTATATTAAAGAGGGTTCATATGATCTTGTAGTTGTGGGTTCTCGAGGCACTGCAGGATTTAATGCATTATTGGGAAGTGTGGCCACTTATATTTTCAGAGAGACATCTAGTGATGTCCTAGTATATGTGCCGTAGATTGATTTTAGCAAAGTGTTAGATTAAGTAAAAAAAGGAATGAATCATGAAAAAAAGAGATGACTTGGATTTTAATGAATTTGAAAAGATACTAAAAGAGAAATTAGTTCATATTGAAGACAACATAGAACAGCTTCGATCAGAGCTAGACAGTGTAGGTAGTGATGATGGGATCAATGACATGGAAGATCTTGCATCTTTTCACAGTCTTAGCGACCAAGATAATACTATTTTACATCAGCAGGAACATGAACTTAAAGAGACTATTCATGCACTAGGTAAAATAAAAAATGGAACATTCGGTATATGCGAAAAAAGTGCCAAACTGATACCTGTTGAACGATTAAGAGTGAATCCTATAGCAAGAACTAAAGTTGGACTAGAGGATTAAAGAATAGTATCATAAAACTATGATTTCTCTTCTATGGGAGAGTCTTGAGTATGAGAAAATTTTATGGGGATTTACATAACTAAAAGGATATTTTCAAATGAAAATCGGTATTCCAAAAGAGATAAAAAGTAAGGAATATAGGATTAGTATTATTCCCTCTGGTGTTAGAGTACTTGTTCAAGGTGGACATAAAGTCTATATAGAAAAAGATGCCGGAGAAAAAAGCGGGTTTTCTAATGATGACTATATGGAAGCCGGTGCAACAATCCTTCAAGGTCCCAAAGAGATATTTAACACCTGTGAAATGATCTTAAAAGTTAAAGAGCCTCAACCACAGGAGTATGATCTTTTAAAACCGGGGCAAATACTTTTTACCTACCTTCATCTTGCTCCTCTCAGAGAACTGACTGAGATACTTAAAGAAAAAGAAGTGACAGCGATAGCTTATGAAACGTTACAAGAGGGAGGAAGACTACCTCTACTTGAACCTATGAGCCAAATAGCGGGTAAAGTTGCACCGATGGTTGCAGGCTATTTCCTCTCCGCGCATAACAATGGAAGAGGTGTGTTGATAGGCGGTTCAAGTGGTGTGTTGCCAGCTAAAGTATTGATCATAGGAAGTGGAACAGTAGCTAAGAATGCAGCTAAAGTTGCATCTGGAATGGGCGCTGATGTCATCATAATGGGAAGAAATCAAAGTACTATGAGTGCACTTGAAGATACGCTGCCGTCAAATGTTTCAACACTCTACTCCAACGCTTACAATATGGAAATGATCTTACCTACAGTTGATATCGTTATAGGGGCAGTTTATATTACAGGTGAAAAAGCACCACACTTGATCACAAGGGAGATGCTTTCTCTTTGTAAAAAAGGAACGGTTTTGGTAGACGTTGCTATCGATCAGGGAGGATGTATAGAGACTTCCAAACCCACAACCCATGATGAACCTGTATTTGAAGTGGATGGTGTGATACACTATTGTGTTGCCAACATTCCTGGAGACTATCCTGTAACTGCAACATATGCATTGACAAATGCAACGATACCTTACGTAAAGAGGATCGCAGATAGGGGATGGAAGAATGCCAGCCTACAAGATGCTGCTATTTATAGCGGAGTGAATATTGCAGGCGGGTTTGTAACAGAAGAAGCTGTAGCTAAAGCGCATAAAATGGATTATAACGAGTTAAAAGATATTATTGATAATTGTCCAGAGTTTGGAGGTACTGTATGAAAAAGACACTTAGTGTTGATAAACTCTATAATTATTGTAATTTAGAAATATTTGACTTTGAAACTACTGATGAACTGGAAGAGCTTGATGAGGTCATAGGGCAGACGCGAGCACTCAAAGCCATTAGTTTTGGCATAGGTATAAAGAAAGAGGGTTACAATCTTTATGCAATGGGAAAGCTTGGGAGCGGAAAACACAGTGTTGTCGAAAAGTTTATCAAGAGTCGTGCTAAAGATGAAGTACAACCTGGTGACTGGTGTTATGTCAATAATTTTGAGGACCCTAGAAAACCTATATATCTAAAGGTAGCTTCTTCAATGGGTATGCAACTCAAAAAAGATATGGAAGAGTTGATAGAAGAGTTGCAAAGCATTATCCCATCGGTATTTGAAAGTGAAGAATATCGGGTACAAAAACAAGTGATTATAGATAAACTCACTGAAGAAAAAGAAAAATTCTTAATAGGACTGAAAGAAAGAGCACGAAAAGAGTATATAGCTGTCGATTATACCACATCAGGATACACTCTTTCACCTATGAGTCATGAAGGAAAAGTTCTTGGGAAGGAAGAGTATCAGGCACTGAATGTAAAAGATAAAGAGCAGATACAAGAAACAATTATCAAATTCAAAAACGAACTGGAGAATATGGTTCAAGATATTATCATTCAGAGTAAGATACAGCAAAAAGAAATTAGAAAACTTGAAAGGAATATGACTAAAAAAGCTGTAGATAACAGTATAGGTGAGTTAAAAAAAAGATATCAAGCATATAAAAAAATAATCGAATATTTAGAAAATGTGGAAGAAGATATTATAGATAACTCCCAAGATTTTTTAATTTCTGCACAAAACAATCTTACCTCTATGGGAATGAACTATGCAAAACAGAGCGGTATATTTAGTAGATATCGTGTTAATGTACTCGTAAGTTATAAAAATGAAGATAGTGCACCGATCATCTATGAGAATAATCCAACATATGTAAATTTATTTGGTGAAATTGAAAATATAGCACAGATGGGTACACTTCTGACGGATTTTAATCTAATTAAAGCAGGTGCGCTGCACAGAGCCAACGGTGGATATCTGATACTCGATGCATCAAAAGTTATTATGCAACCTTTTGTATGGGAAGGACTAAAAAGGATGTTAAGATCAGGTGAAATTCGAATAGAGTCATTGGCTCATTCTCTTAGCCTTATGAGCACACTGACATTAGAACCTGAACCTATAGAATTAGATGTTAAAATCGTTCTGATCGGTAGTAGAATACTCTATTATTTATTGTATAACTATGATCCTGAGTTCAAAGATATTTTTAAAATAAATGCAGACTTTGAAGATGATACACAGAGAAATGATGAAAACAGTTTACTTTATGCCAAGATGATTGGAATGATATCAAAAGATAATGGAATTATTCCATTAAACAAAGAAGCAGTAGGTAAGGTCATTGAATACAGTTCTCGTATGGCAGAGGATAGTCAAAAGCTTTCAACAAATTTGGGGAGTTTAAGTGACTTATTGCAAGAAGCTGATTTTATTGCTAGAGAGAAAAATATGCAACAGATCACTAAAGCTGAAATAAATGATGCGATCAAAGAAAAGATAGAACGTTCAGACCGAATTAAAGATAATATGTATGAAGCAATTGATAGAGGAACGATACTTATAGAGACGGATGGATCTGCTATCGGTCAAATAAACGGAGTTGCTGTACTTGATCTTGGAAATTTCTCTTTTGGTCATCCCTCAAAGATCACAGCATTGACCAGACTTGGAAAAGGCGGTGTGATCAATATTGAGAGAGAAGTAAAACTCAGTGGTCCAACACACAATAAGGGAATCATGATACTTTCAGCCTATTTGGGTGCGACCTATGCCAAAGATTTTCCATTGAGTATAACTGCAACATTAGTCTTTGAACAATCATACGGAAAAATTGATGGTGACAGTGCCTCATGTGCAGAACTATTTACTTTACTCTCTTCATTAAGTGAAGTTGCTCTAGACCAGTCCATAGCAGTTACCGGTTCTGTAAATCAGAATGGTCAAGTTCAGGCAGTAGGTGGCATCAATGAAAAAATAGAAGGTTTTTTTGATATTTGTACTTTGGTAAACAGTGAAAAAAGAAATGGCATTATTATCCCGGTATCAAATGTAAAACATCTAATGCTGAAAGAGGAAGTCTTAGAAGCGGTTAAAAGCGGTAAATTTAAGATCTATGCTATTGAGCGTGTTGATGAAGGTATGGAGATACTCACCGGAAAAGTAAGCGGTAGAAAAGATGAAAATGGTAAATTTCCAAAAGGAAGCATTAACTACCTTGTAGAGGAGAAGTTAAAACAACTTGCCAATAAAAGCAAACGAAAAAAGATATGAGAAATTTATGATTATATGTAGCTGTATTCTCCATCTGGAACTACCTCATGTCCAATCACTCAAAGGGCGTAGAAGTGTCACAAACAGTATGAAGGAGAAGCTCAAAGCATTTAATCTCTCTGTAATGGATATCAGTGGCGAATATGCTAAAGAAGCTGATATCGCTTTTGTCTTTCTCTCTCCAAACTCTCTTAAGTCCGCGCAGTACCGTGAAAAGATTGAACAAATGCTTGAGAGAAATTTTTCTGAGTATCACTTTGAACTGGATTATGAAGAGATTTAAATGAGTGAAATAGTAAATTATTTACTCATGATTCTTTTAACACTTGGGTCAAAAAATCCATCATATGTCTATAGTGATCTCCTTGCCAGTAGATGCGATCGCAGGTAGGACAGTACTCAAAAAAATCAAAATGCTTTTTGACTTTTTCGGGCAAGCTGTCTATGATCTTCTCTTTATTAATTACCTGAAGGGGAGTATTGCAGACAATACATCGGCTGAAGAGAGCAGTGTGTTCTTTTAGGCTATAGTAGTCAATAAGTGTTTTGAGCTGCTCTTTAGTGTCGGTAGGATCCAGAAAAAGAACAGGCGCATTTTTACGCTCTGACAGAAGACGGTCACGAGTTAGAATGATACGGTTCTCTTCATTGGCGATAGTGATGAGCTTGTTGTCTTCTATATGAGGAAAAAAGAGCGTGTCAAGCCCCATTAGCCGTAGATACTTTGCAAGCTTTCCTAAATGACAATCAGCGATGAACTTCGGGGTACTCTTTTTACTGGTCTTGGAAGGTTGCATCACTTACGAGGTTCTTCCTCTGTGACGATAGACCATTTAGAAAGATTGTCTGGAACATTTTCGAGTTCATTTTCGAGTTTGTCCCATTCAACATAGCCGATATCAAATCCAGCTACATCTGCGGCAGCAAGATCGGCGTTTGCATATTCACCAAGTAGTTCTTCTTCTATCCAGAGCTGATAACGTAAATGACTTGTCTGCCGGATCTCAAAGGTTCCGATGTCGGAGTTATAAATATATCTTTTCATGTATTACCTCCAAAATTTTATATAATAAAGGGACCATCTAAAATCACGCAGGATTTTTAAAGGTACCATATCTATATTTTAGCACAAAGATATTGACTTTCCTTTTACTTATTGGATATGATAGACTATAGTTGTCTTTATTACTGGATGAGAGGTGTATAAGATGAAACGTTTACTTTTTTTGTTATTTATGACATGTTTACCACTTTTTGCTAGCACTTCTACGATCATGAAATTAGAGATAAAAGGTGCCATTGGCCCTGCAAGTAGTAACTATCTTAAAGAGGGAATGGCAGCTGCAGTACATAAAAATGCCGATATACTATTGATTGAGCTAGATACTCCGGGAGGTCTATCTTCCTCTATGCGGGAGATGATACAGGAGATTACAAACAGTACATTTCCTGTCATTACTTATGTCTCTCCCAAAGGTGCACATGCTGCAAGTGCCGGAACCTATTTACTTTATGCTTCTCATGTTGCAGCCATGGCACCTGGAACTAATCTTGGTGCCGCTACTCCAGTCAGCCTGATGCCCACACCGATGATCACAGATTCAAACGCCAGTAGCCCCTCTGCTCTTGAGAAAAAAGTGATCAATGATGCTATAGCTTACATTAAAAGTCTGGCTGAATTGAATGAACGTAATATCACATGGGCAGTGGAAGCCGTAAAAGAGGCTAAAAGTATTTCTGCTAACGATGCTCTTCGCTATGGTGTCATCGACTTGGTTGCTGAAGATAGCAATGAACTGTTGAGTAAACTTGAAGGTAGAGAGGTCACTGTTTCTGGTAAGAACATCATACTAAGAACTGAAGGTGCAACAATACTGACATTTGAACCTGACTGGAAAACCCAATTTCTATCCATAATTACCAATCCTAACATCGCATATATGCTTTTGATTATAGCCATATACGGCATCTTTTTTGAATTGATGAATCCAGGTGCTATATTTCCTGGAGTGATTGGGATGATCTCAGGAGTGACTGCATTGTATGCATTGAACATGATACCTTTTAATTATGCGGGACTGTTGTTGATCATCTTGGGTATTGCCTTTATGGTTGCAGAAGTTTTTATCACTGGATTTGGTATTCTGGGTATTGGTGGTGTTGCTGCATTTGCCTTTGGTTCACTGCTTCTTTTTGATGCCGATACACTAGGAAGAGGTGTGTCCATTCCTCTCATAATCGCTTTTTCTTTGGTAAGCTTGGGCTTTTTCATCTTTGTTCTACAGTTTATCATCAGATCGAGATCTGTAAAAATTGTAACTGGTGTAGATGAGATGGTCGGTGCTACTGCCGAAGTACTTGAATCAACAGATAAAGGGTATCGTGTCCGCTGTCATAGCGAAATATGGTATGCTGAATCGAATAGTGTGCTGAAAATCGGCCAAAAAGTACGTGTAGAAAGTCTTTTAGGATTAGTACTGCACGTCAATCCAATAAAGGAGTAAATTATGTTACCTATTATACCAATGACTACTGTCTATATCGCGATGATCTTGATTATTTTGCTGGCATCTGCTATTCGCATTTTACGTGAATATGAGCGTGGAGTGGTTTTTACGCTTGGCCGTTTTACCGGAGTGAAAGGCCCGGGTCTAATCATTTTGATACCGTTTATACAGAAAATGGTACGGGTGGATCTTCGTATTATTGTTTTAGATGTCCCGACGCAGGATGTCATCTCCCATGACAATGTTTCTGTGCATGTGAATGCTGTCGTCTATTTTCGTGTTGTTGATCCTGAAAAAGCGATTATTCAGGTAGAGAATTTTTATGCTGCAACCAGCCAGCTTGCACAGACAACGCTGCGTTCTGTTCTTGGCCGGCATGAACTTGATGAAATGCTTGCAGAACGAGAACAATTGAACTTCGATATACAGGAGATACTTGACAAGCAGACTGATACCTGGGGTATAAAGATCTCCAATGTCGAGATCAAGCATATAGATCTTGATGAGAGCATGGTACGTGCTATTGCTAAACAGGCGGAAGCTGAAAGAGAACGCCGTGCCAAAGTGATCAACGCCAAAGGGGAACTCGAAGCAAGTGAGAATCTTCTTAAAGCGGCTGAAGTTCTCGCTAGAAACCCGTTGGGAATACAGTTGCGTTATTTGCAGACTATGAGTGATATCTCTAGTGATAAGACCAATACATTGATCTTTCCGTTCCCGACGGATTTGCAGCAGTTTATGAAGGGGATAGTAAAAGAATAGCTGATTCTAAAACAGTTGAAACAGATTTTTGGTAGAGATAATAGGGTTCTGAGTTTATCATTTCTCTATCTTCTTAATTCACAACGTATTCTTTTTATAGCTATTCTTATATAAATACTGTTTAATTGCTTCCATAAAGGCATTCAGATCTGAAGGTTGTCTGGAAGTGATAAGATTATTATCTATAACTACTTCCTCATCTTTATATATAGCACCAGCATCTTTTAACTCGTCTGCTATACTTTTATATCCAGTAACAACTCTTCCTCTCAGTAAACCAGCAGAGATCAGAATCTGCGGACCATGACATATGGCTGCGACTAATTTATTGTGATCGAAAAAATATCGGGCTATCTCCAATGCTTTTTGCTCTTTGCGTATTACAGAAGGTGCTTTACCTCCAGGAAGAATCAGTATGTCATATTTCTTTGGATTTACTTCATCCAGGGACATAGTGACATCTGCACTAAATCCATGTTTGCCGACGATAGTACCTTTTTTTATAGAAGCGATGTCTACATGTATCCCTATCTCTTGAAGAGATTGATAGGGTATTTTTAACTCAGAATCTTCAAAAATATCTGCACTGATGATCAAAGCTCTCATACTTTCCTCCTCACAAATTAGAGTGACAGGTTAAAAGTAGAGTATAGCATATTGTGTTATGTAAGTTTCATCAAATGATTGACAAGTATATGAAAAAGTTATATACTAGTAATATAACATCTAATAAATATAAAGGAGCAATAATGTTATTAACGAAATTTGATCCGATGAGAGATTTTAGAGATTTAGAAGAGAGAATGGTGGGTGCATTAAGAGTGCCGGAGATGGGTAGTGAACTTTCAAATATTTCCGGTTTTACTCCAACTGTCAATACAAGAGAAGGTGAGTATGCCTATCATGTAGAGGTTGATCTTCCAGGTGTTAAAAAAGAGGATATCCATGTAGATCTTAAAGATGATGTCCTGACAATCTCAGGTGAGAGAAAAACCAAGAAAGAGGTCAAAGAGAAAGATTACTATAAGAAGGAGAGCTCTTATGGTAAGTTTCAAAGAAGTTTTACACTTCCTGAAAATACAGATGCTGAAAATATCGAAGCAAATTCTAAGGATGGTGTACTGGAGGTAGTGATACCGAAGATGAAAAGAAGTGAAAAAGAAAGTAAGAAGATCAAGATAAAGTGATCATTCACGATGAAGAGGATAGTGTTCCTCTTCATTACCTATTTAACGTTATATTTGAATACATCGCACCTCTTATATTAACTTTCTCTCATATTATCAGTATAATATAAATCGATAGGAGCTTTTATGATGTTACTCAATATCCCAAATAGTTTAAGTTTATTTCGTATCATCGCAGCACCATTTTTATTGTTGGCTGGCTGGCTTGAAATGCCAACACTCTTTTTTATACTTTTTGGGCTGATGCTGCTTTCAGATGTACTTGATGGAGTTATCGCACGTATGCTGGATCAAACTACTGAACTGGGTGCAAGACTCGATAGCTATGGTGATATATTGACCTATCTTAGTACGACTTTGGCTGCCTGGTGGCTATGGCCGGATGTGATCAAAGAGGAACTTTACTATATCATATCTGCAATCATTGTTTACATACTACCTGCTGTTTTTTCTCTGCTAAAGTTTGGAAAGCTTGCCAGTTATCATACATGGATCACAAAAGTTTCAGCTGTACTGATAAGTGCAGGTGTTGTGATGCTACTTGGATTTGGAAATAATCTTTTGTTTCATATAGCAATTTATTTTTTGGTGATCGAAATGGTAGAAAATATTGTGATTACGATCATACTGCCAAAACAGAAAAGTGACATCTATTCTATTTGGCATGCTTGGAAAGAGAGATCATAGTTAAAGGAGAAGATGGTGCAACTGACATTTTTAGGAACAAGTGCAGGAAAACCGACTAGAGAGCGAAATGTATCTGCACTTGCATTGGAGTTTGAGCAAGATAATAAGTGGTATCTTTTTGACTGTGGTGAGGCAACGCAGCATCAGATCCTTAGAAGCAGACTCTCTATAGGTAAACTGGACATTATCTTTATCTCGCATATGCATGGAGATCATTACTATGGACTTCCTGGGCTGTTGAGTTCTAAAAAACTTGATACCGCTTTTAGACCTCTCACTGTATGCGGTCCAAAAGGTATCAAAAAGTTTCTTGAATGTGTGATGAATGTTTCATTTGAGAATCTTGGATATAAGCTAAAAATCATAGAGTTTGAAGCCCAAGAGACTTTTAGTTTTGACAAGTTTTCATTGAAGATCTTATCGCTTGAACACTCCATAAAGAGCTTTGCTTTTTATCTCAAAGAGAACGATATCACTAACAAGTTAAATGAAGAAAAATTACGATCCATAGGCCTGGAACCCTCACCACTGTACGGCGAACTGCAAAGGGGAAACAGTATCGTTTTTCAAGGAAAAAAGCTTGAACCCGAGGAGTTTACTTTGGAACCGATAGAGGGAAGGTCGTTGATCATAGCTGGGGATAACAGCAGACCGGATATTTTGGGAAGATATCTTGAAGAGATCGATCTA
This sequence comes from Sulfurovum sp., assembly GCA_023955225.1. Classification (GTDB taxonomy): domain Bacteria; phylum Campylobacterota; class Campylobacteria; order Campylobacterales; family Sulfurovaceae; genus Sulfurovum. The sequence goes on along the minus strand of JAGSGJ010000020.1, from coordinate 533 downwards.
TTGGTACATGAATGTACCTATACGCAAGATGATTATGATCATCTTCAGGTAAAAGTTATGCACACTACTGCAAAAGAACTAGGAAGAGTGGTCCAGAAGAGATGTGTCAAAAATGTGATCGCCTCACATATTAACCCTAGATACAACAAAAATAGCAAAATGGGTGTTGAAGTGCTTTATAATGAAATAAAAGATAGTTATAAAGGCAGGCTATTTATTGCTAGTGATTTTGATATATATCGTCTAGATAGAAATAGTATCGTTGAAAAATTATAAAAATATTGTGGATGATTTAAAAAATACGAAATATATAACATATTTCGTATTTTTTTGATTTTTACTGTGCAGAAGTATCTGTCCGAAGTATATAGGTAAACTCATCTTTATTGTTGTACCCAATGACATTTTTATAGCTTTTTTTCGTTTTGTAGTCTATAAAATGTACGATTGGTGTGAAACCTGTATCAAACTCTTTTGGAAATGGCTCTTTTTCTCTATTAAGTATAAGAGGGATATAATTTTTTTGTATGATG
>JAGSGJ010000074.1 GCA_023955225.1 Sulfurovum sp. | reverse complement strand
CCATTGGTAAACACAATCCGTTGATTCTTCTCTTGTGCTTTTCTAACCACCTTTTGTATCTCTTCTTTTGACTTGATATGCATGTCTGAACTACTTTGGTGTATCGTTGATTCATACGCCTCAATCTCATCCATAGTAGCAGTCGCTGAACCGATTTTTCCAACAACAACTGCCGCAGCTGCATTAGCAAAGTGCGCAGCAGAGACGATATCTTTACCACTAGAAATAGCATAGGCTAAAGAAGAGATAACAGTATCACCTGCACCGGTCACATCAAAGACTTCTTTTGCAACCGTGGGAACCTTTGTCATCTCATCTTCGAAGATAGCAATACCATCTTCAGAAAGTGTAATCATTGAAAGTTCAAGTTCGCACTCTTGACGTAACCACTCCCCTGCTCTAAGTAAAGACTCATCATCGATGATATCTATACCGGTAGCTTCACAGGCTTCTTTTTTATTAGGTGTAAGAAAGTGCGCGCCTTTATACTTACTATAGTCTTTTCCCTTCGGATCAACAAGAACCTTTTTGTTCATTGAAGCTGCTACTGAGATAATCTCTTGACAAAGAGCCGGTGTTAATACACCTTTTCCATAATCAGAAAGGATTATCATGTCATACAGAAAAAGATCTTTTTTTATCGCAGAAACTATTTTATCTACTGACTCAGATGAGATATCTTCTTTACTCTCTTTGTCATATCGAAGTATCTGTTGGTTTGATGCGATAACACGAGATTTTTTAGATGTTTTACGTCCCTCTTGTGTTACTAAGCCTTCTGTCTTTACACCAAGACTTTTTAGCATTAATGTCAGTTCGCGGCCAATCTCGTCTTGCCCAATCACAGAAGCAACACTTACACTCGCACCCAAGGTATGAAGGTTATTAACTACATTTCCAGCCCCACCAAGTACCGCTGTTTCTTTAGCGACATTGACTACTTGTACAGGTGCTTCAGGAGAAATACGGTCACAATCTCCCCATAGATAATGATCTATCATCAGATCACCAACAACTAAAATATTTGGTTTGGTATTTCTAAGGCTTTCTATCATTTCTTCACTTCTGTTTCATAAATACGTCTAATCTCTTTTACATATGACTTGATGCCATCTTCCATTTCGTATCCAGGCTCATACCCAAGGCCGTCACGTGTCGCTTGTATATCTGCTTCGGTATGAAATTGATATGAACCAATAAATGGGTTTGGAATATATTCACACTCATATGAAGTTCCTAGTTCACGTTGTAAGATGTCCACAATATCTTGAAAAGAACGTGCTTTTCCTGTTCCTACATTATAAATACCACTTTGCTTTGGATGCATCGCTTTAATATTAGCTTGAATAATATCTTCGATAAAGATGAAATCTCTAAGTATCTTATCAGAGCCTTCAAACAGTTTAGGGTTCTTACCGCTAAGAAGTTGATGTCCAAATTGAAGTACCATAGACGCTGTAGAGTTTTTAAAATATTCATGCGGACCGTACACATTAAAGTAACGAAGTCCTACAATAGAGATATCAGACTTGTCCATATAAGTACGAGAAAGATGATCCATAGAAAGTTTAGAAAAACCATATACATTTTGAGGCGCTTCGCGTCCAACACGTTGAGGCGACTGTGCATCTCCATAAGTCGCTGCAGATGAAGCATAAATCATATTTGCTCCATGCCACATTGCCATGTCTAGTAGGTCTTTATACGCGTTTACATTAGTCTTTATCATAAGGTCTTGTTCTAAGGCTGTGGTATCTGAAATGGCTGCTTCATGAAAAATATAATCAAATTTATAGTTTTCTCTTAAATTTTTAAGCGCGGTCGCATCATTAATGTCTCCACTGATAATTTCTCCATTAAACCCGATAAGGTTCTTAAAATGACCAAAGCTCTTTAGATTTCCATTTGAAAGTGTTTCTCCGCTTCTGAAAGAGTCAAACACAATAACCTTTGCATCTGGATGGTTTTCTTGAAAATAAAATGCAAGGTTAGAACCTATAAACCCTGCACCACCTGTAATCAAAATCGTTTTTCCGCTTAAGTCTTCATCTGTATACTTCATCATTTAGCCTTATGATATTTTAACAATACGCGATTTTATCAAAGATGAGTTGATAAAAAGGTAAATCCGATTTTGCTCACAAAGAATGAGTCAAAAGATTTTAACT
>JAGSGJ010000026.1 GCA_023955225.1 Sulfurovum sp. | reverse complement strand
CTTGGGACTTTATGCATTCATTGTAGGGCTTGAAATGGGACTTTTTCCTATAGGAGAGACCATTGCCTTCCAACTCACCGATATGGGTAACAACCTGCTCATCTATCTGTTTGCATTTCTCATAGGCTTCTCTACTACGATGGCAGAGCCTGCACTACTGGCCATTGCCATCAAAGCAGAAGAGATAAGCGAAGGGAACATTAAACAAAATATACTTAGAATAGTAGTTGCATTTGGTGTTGCTATTGGTATTGGGCTAGGTTCTTACCGTATCGTTGCGGGTGATCCTATACACTATTACATCATCGCAGGGTATGTATTGGTTATTATATTTACCTATTTTGCACCTAAGTACATTGTGCCTATTGCATATGACAGTGGGGGTGTAACAACTTCAACTGTTACAGTACCTTTGGTTGCAGCACTGGGGCTTGGTTTGGCAGAGAACATTGAAGGGCGTAATCCACTGATAGATGGATTTGGTCTTATTGCCTTTGCCTCACTCTTTCCAATGCTTACTGTAATGGGGTATGGTATACACGCTGAATATTACAAAAAAAAGAGTAACGCAAAACAAGCTACACATAAAGGAGAGGTATCATGAAATTTACAGCACTTATCACCATCATTCAAGATAAAGATGAAGAAGCCGCTATAGAAGCTGCCAAAGAAGCAGGTGCAGGGTCCGTGACCATCTTACATGGGAAGAGCATCGGACTTGAAGAGAAAAAGGTTTTCTTTGGTCTCACCCTTGAAGAAAATGTCTCTGTTTTACTCTTTGTATTGCCAAGGAAGCTCTCACTGCAAGTCATGCGTGTCCTGCGTAAGGAGTTTGATCTGGATAACCCGGAAACACCTGGTTTGGCATTTACTATGCCATTGAGTCACGTAGCAGGTCTTGATACAAAAGAGTTACACAAATTTGAACATGACATCAAATCGATGATATAAAGGAAAAGTAAATGTTAGTAGAAAATGTAATGACAGCTAAAGAAAAATTAGTAATAATCGCACCCATGTCAACAGTAAGAGAAGCTATTAGTTTAATGAAAATACATAAAGTGCGTTCTGTTATTGTTGATAAAAATACAGATGATGGTGCCTATGGACTTGTCACCTTTAAAAACATCTTACAAAGTATTGTTGCTGAAGATGGTGACATAGATCTTCTCAATGTCTATGACATTGCATCTACGCCAGCCTTTTCTGTTTCCACAAAACTTGATGTAAAATATGCGGCCAAAATGATGGTTCAGAACAGTATCAAACGTTTACTAGTCCTCGATAACAATGAACTCTACGGTATCCTAACCATGACAGATATCATCGGTATCCTTATGGATAGTGTAGAATAACTTTATTTTTTCACTGCAGGAAAGGTAAGTATAAATGTACTTCCTTCTCCTTTTTTAGACTCCAACCCTAGTTTTATTTTGTACTGTTTACAAATAGACAGCACAATATTCAACCCTATGCCAAAACCGCCACGTTCATCATTTTCTCTATGATAACGATTAAAGATATCATCTTGTACTTTTGTATCTATACCGATCCCTGTATCTTTTACTTTTAAAACGTCATCCTTCAGCGTTATAAAAATACTATCCCCCACGTCTGAATACTTAATGGCATTGGAAAGTAAATTGTCTATAAGTCTATAAGAAGATGTTTTAGGCATCAAGACTTCTGTAGGTTCAAGATCTAGTGTGATTTGCAGGCGTTTAGAATCTATAAGTTCTTTTACATACATAACTCTCTCTTTTACCACCGCATCAAAAGACAACCACTCTGAAGGCTCCACCCTTCCTTCAAGTCTATAGGTGAGCGAACTGTACATCACAGAAAGTCTTTTAGCACTGGCTTCCAAACGTTTTAATTTTTTAGGTTCTACTCCTTTAAGAGACTGTATCGTCATCAAAATGGCTGAAATGGGTGTATTGAGTTCATGCGTTGTATCTGAAATAAAATTATCTAAAGACTCTATCTGTTCCCTCACAGGACGTAAAAACAGCCGGCCTAAAAAATAGCCCACTATCCCCATAAGTATGAATGAAAACACCAAATATCCTATAATTTTGATACGCATCTGCTGTAAAATATTAGCAAGATTACTTTCTTTTAATACTATATAGTGTACACCTAAATGATCACTCTTGTCTTCAGTCACGGTATAGCAACTTTTATCTTTGATAAAAAAATCTTTATCTATCACCTCAAAATCGTCAAGTTCCGTGTAGATAGCTCTTTTATTTTTATCATAATACCCTACTCCGAAACGGCAATGTTTTAACTTTTTTAAAAAGGCATTGCGACTTGTTGTATCCATTACCCCTTTGGTATTATTTTTCATAGCCTTCATTACAATGGCAGAAGATAACATACGTGCCTGATACATCATTTCAAACTTCATGGCATTTTGCATAGAAGTACGGTTATTTTCAAAGAAAAGATGCCCAATAATAGCGAGTAATATAAATACTGATATCAGATAAACAGCTAAAAAACGGAAAAGAGATTTACGCTCATATGATGTTAAAACGATAACCTTCTCCTTTAATGTTCTCAAAATACTCTTTTTCAAACATCTTTCTTAGATTTTTAATATACGTACGGATAGTCGCATGGGCAGGTATATTCTCATCATCCCATATATTTTCTATGATCTCATCGCAAGAGATGATCTTCCCGGTATTACGGATAAAATATTCTAGAACCTGTGCTTCTTTTTGTCTCATTTCTATCACACCGTCATCCAGGAAAATTTGATGTGCTTTAGGGATGAACTTCATTCCGTCAAACTCTATCTCCTCTTGTAAACGGTAAAGTCTGACGATGTGTTCTATACGGGCATTCAGTTCTTCAAGTTCAAAAGGCTTTTTCAGATAATCATCCGCACCCAGATCAAACCCTTTTTTTAGATCCTCTATCCCTGCAAGAGAGGTGATGTATATAGCTGGAGTGGTATTGCCTATCTCTCGTAAGTATGAAAGTATTTCAAAGCCATCGATGTGGGGTACATTTACATCTAAAAGAAGCATATCATAAGAACTGGAACCTATGGCATCCAGTGCTTTTTCACCATCGAAAAAACTCTCTACCTCATACCCTTTTTCTACAAGAAACTCTTCTATGATCTCCTGCAAGATCACATCATCTTCTAGCAACAGTATATTCATACCAACCCTTTTTTATTAAATCAATAATATATTTTAACATACTCTTTGTGTACTCCCCTACACAAAGAGTTTATGCTATAATTCCCGCATGACAGGAATCAACAATTCAGTACAAGGAGGCACTAAATGCCAAGTCTTAAAAAATTAACACTCTATTCACTCATGATTTTGGTTTTATTGTCGGGATGTACACAAGTGGTAACAGCCCCTATTTCCATCGCAGGTTCTGTCGCAAGTGCGACTATAGATGTAGCAGGTTCTGCTGTAGATGCAGTTTCAGATTCAGACGATGAGGAAAAAGAAGATTAATACCTCTGTGCGTTCTTAAATTCAGAAATTTCACTCTCTACCATTTCATCGATCATTCTTACATAAAGATCATTGATGAGATTAGGAGACAGGTCAAGAGAAATAGCTTGTGCTCTTACATGAGAAATAACATCTGCTATTCTCTCCTCTGCTTTGACCTCTTCCACACTGGTTTTAAAATGTGCTATCTGCTTAATATACTCATTACGCTTTGCGATTAACTCTACTATCTCTTTGTCTACGCTATCTATCTCATTTCTTGCTTCTTCAAGCGTGGTACACTTTTTAATTTCCATCTTCTATCCTTGCATGTTATCACTATAATAGCTGTATTATAGCCTAAAAACATCTTAAATAATATACTTTATACTCTTTAGATATAATTGTTTAATGGAATATAGAAAACACTTATTACTATCTTTATTCAGTATCACTTTTCTTGCATCTAATCTCTTAAATGCTGCAGAAGATACACATGAGACAAAAAGTAAAGAGTGGATTATTTTGCCTTTTGCCTTTTCCAGTGATTTTACTGGTTTTGCTGCAGGTATAAGTGTGATGAAAGAAGGATTATTTCAACCCCAAACAAATTTTCTTGCTACTGTATTTACTGGTGCACCTCAAGATGTTATTATAAATGAACAAAAAGATGAAGCAACTTTTTCTGGTGGATTCATCTCATTTTCAGACTTTAAACTTCCCTATAGCGATAGATTGTTTTTTTCGTTTATGGGTCTAAAAAGTTATTTTCCAAAAACCCCTTATTATATAGATGGTTCACATACTTCCAACAAAGATGATGCCTTCATCACTTCAGGAGATTCAAACTTTTTTACTACTACCTTTAGATACACTCTTCCCATAGGAGAAGGCTTAGAAAATCCTAGTGTCCTTTATAATATGAAAAATGGATTTTGTGTCGGCAGAGAGGGCTGTGGAAATGGTATACCTTTCATGACAGGTAGAACATCTATCGGATTAAAAACATTTTTTCAGACAGAAAATACAGATAATACAGAAATGTGGAAAGATTCTATTTGGTGGGAAAATGGCACATCTAAACCAACATGGAATACCAATGGTCTAAGATTTTTCCTTACACATGATAATACAGATTTTCATATTAACCCATCTAGAGGATATCAGTTTCAACTACAATTCTCAAAAGATTTTGGCAAAGGAGACTCGCTACAAAGCTGGGATTTTTTAGAATTTAAATACAACCATTACATTAATCTTGATACATTCTCTTTTACCCAACAAAATGTACTTGCGCTAAGTATGTGGACAGGATACTCTTTCTCTTGGGACAATGATAAAGAGATCTCTCCTGGCTTTGATGCGCATCGTCCTCCTATGTGGGAAGGTCCCAGGCTAGGTGGATTCAATAGAATGAGAGGCTATGATCAGAATAGATTTTCAGACAAAGCAGTATTTTATGCTACCGCAGAATACAGAGCGATCATAGACTACAATCCTTTAAAAAACAACTCTTTTATGCCAGTTGATGTGGAGTGGTTTCAAGTTGTCCCATTTGTAGAAGTAGGAAGAGTACATGATCAATACAATCTTGATCTTGTAAATGATATGAAATATGATGCAGGTATCAGCTTACGTACAATGGTATCAGAGCTACTGGTACGCTTTGACGTTGCCTATGGAGAAGAAGGTACATACCTGTGGCTAATGGCACATCATCCATTTGACTTTTGATTAATAAAACGCTTCATTGACAAAGCCAATCAAGCTACGCTGACGCGGAATCTCATGCCCCAAGGGCATTTCCGTTGGGCACTTCAGCACTTAACTCATACGACGAGTCGTATGATGTGAAACTAATAAATCTCAAAATAAAAAATGATCATTTCTTATTTTCAATTTTATCACAAGCATAAGAGGCAAAGCCTCTTATGGAAACAATGAAGTAGAGTTTTACTCTACTTCAGCGTCGATAACATCATCATCGTCTGCTTTTTTTGCTTCAGGGTTTGCACCGCCTTGTTCTTTAGCATACATTGCTTCAGCAAGTTTGTGACTTTTTTCAGTCAAAGCTTTTACTTTTTCTTCTATCTGCTCTTTAGTTGCAGAATCATCTTTAAGTGTTTCTTCTAAGTCTGTAATAGCCGCTTCGATACCTTCTTTTTCTGTAGCATCAAAGTTTTCACCTAAATCAGTCAAAGATTTTCTCGTTTGGTGAACCAGTGCATCTGCTTGGTTTCTTATTTCAACTACTTCTTTTCTTTTTTCATCTTCAGCTTTATTTGCTTCAGCATCTTGAACCATTTTTTCGATCTCTTCATCAGAAAGTCCTGACGAACCAGTGATCTTGATCTCTTGAGATTTACCAGTACCTTTGTCAGATGCAGAAACAGTCAAGATACCATTCGCATCGATGTCAAATGTTACTTCGATCTGTGGTACCCCTCTTGGCGCTGCCGGAATATCTCTAAGCTCGAACATACCAAGTGATTTGTTGTCTTTTGAGAACTCTCTTTCACCTTGAAGTACATGGATGCTAACCGCTGGCTGGTTATCTTCCGCTGTTGAGAACACTTGTGACTTCTTCGCAGGAATCGTAGTTCCTTTTTCAATCACTTTCGTTGTTACACCACCTAACGTTTCGATACCAAGACTCAATGGTGTTACATCAAGTAAAAGTACATCTTTCACATCACCTGCAAGTACACCACCTTGAATAGCCGCACCAAGTGCAACAACCTCATCAGGATTTACAGATTTGTTAAGCTCTTTACCGAAGAATTTTTTCATCTCTTCTTGAACCAATGGAATTCTTGTAGATCCCCCAACCATAACGATCTCGTTAATATCTGAAGTACTAAGACCTGCATCTTTAAGTACACCTTGAACTGTTTTGATCGTAGATGCTACCAAGTCACCGATAAGTGACTCAAATTTTGATCTAGTGATCTTTGTTACTAAGTGTTTTGGTCCTGATGCATCAGCCGTGATAAACGGAAGATTGATCTCAGTTTCAGTTGATGAAGAAAGCTCTTTTTTTGCTGTTTCTGCAGCATCTTTAACTCTTTGAAGTGCCATAACATCTGCTTTAACATCTATACCTGTCTCAGCTTTGAATTCATTTGCTACAAAATCAATGATCTTGTTATCAAAGTCATCACCACCAAGGAACGCATCTCCACCAGTTGACATAACTTCAACAACACCATCACCCGTCTCTAGTGCAGTAACGTCAAATGTACCACCACCTAGATCGTAAACAACGATCTGCTCTGCATCTTTTTTATCAAGACCATAAGCAAGTGCTGCTGATGTTGGCTCATTGATGATTCTAAGTACATTAAGACCTGCAATTGTTCCCGCTTCTTTAGTTGCTTTTCTTTGTGCATCATTGAAATATGCCGGTACTGTTACAACAGCATCCGTGATCGTCTCACCAAGGTATGCTTCTGCATCTTCTTTCATTTTCATGAGTACTTTTGCAGAGATCTCTTGAGGAGTATATGTTTTACCAGCTACTTCGATTGCACAGGCACCAGATCTATCTATGATGTGGTATGGGAGCTTGCTCTGTGCCTCTTTAGCCTTCTCTTCACTCATCATTAGACCCATAATTCTCTTAATAGAGTAAATCGTCTTTTCCGGGTTTGTGATCGCTTGTCTTTTTGCAGACTCACCTACAAGTACTTCACCCTTATCTGTAAACGCTACGATAGAAGGTGTAGTATTTTTACCCTCTTTGTTAGCGATGATCTTTGCTTCTCCGTTTTCAAACACTGCCATTGCAGAGTTTGTTGTTCCTAAATCTATTCCTAATACTTTTGCCATATTAAATCCTTAACTATTATATTTTATTTTTTATTTACAGGTTGAAACCATTGCTGGTCTCAAAATACGATCTTTTATCGTATATCCTTTTTGCATCACTTGAACCACATCACCCACTTTATGCGAATCACTTTCGACTTGCATAATCGCTTGATGTACTTCCGGATCAAATTCACCTTCACAGTCAACTGCTTTGATATGGTTTTTTTCTAAAACCTTTTTGAGTTGTTCATGTGTAAGGGTTACACCCTCTTTCATCTTTTCCAAAACTTCAGAACTGTCTTCACTATTTTCCATTGAAGCCAATGCATTTTCAAAAGAATCCATGACTGCTAAAATGTCTTTAGCAAAACTTTCGTTTGCATAGGACACTGCATTCATTTTATCTTTCTCTAAACGTTTTTTAGAGTTTTCAAAGTCAGCATGTGCTCTAAGATACTTATCTTTATAGTCAGCTGCTTCTGCAAGTGCAACTTCAAGAGGATCAACTTCCACAGTCTCCTCAATATCCGTTTGCGCTTCGACTTCTTCAGCCTGAGACTCTTCAAAATTTTCATTCTCTTGACTCATATACAGACCTCCTTATATTATAAATATTGCATCTTTAATATCTAATGCTTAAGAGTAGTATACAACATTGAGTGTATGTTTGTCAAGTACTAGTTGAGTGGATATGACTAAACTTAATAAAAAGTGCATATTTGTAGCTTTGAAATAGTAGTAATAAAGAAAAATTTTAAGGGGGGGAGAATGTAAGTGTGTTTGTTCGAAAATTTATCAGCCAAAAGGCTGATAAGAAAGTGCGATATTAGTTTCTAATACCAAGGTCTGCTTTGATAGTGTTCCATCTAGCAAGATCTGTATTTTTAAGATATCTCATAAGTCTTCTTCTTTGACCTACTAGTTTCAGTAGCCCTAGTCTTGAAGAGTGATCTTTTTTATTTGTTTTAAGGTGATCAGTTAAGTATGTAATTCTCTCTGTGATAAGAGCTACTTGTACTTCTGTTGAACCTGTGTCGCCGTTTCCTCTAGCATATTTAGCAATGATTTCTGCTTTTTTCGCCTGATCTAAAGCCATAATGACCTCCTGATTGGTATTTAATTTCCAAAATTCAATTTGGGAACGCAATAATATCATAATAAGCTTAGACGAATATTCACACACACCATGCCTACTTTAATATAAATTAGAGTAAAATACTCCTAATTAAGAAAAAGGTTTTATTATGCTATTGACCCGTGCAAGTGAATATGCTCTACTCTCTTTAGATGCTATACGAAAATCTGACAGCCCTATTGGTGCAGAACAACTGGCTACAGAACTGTGTATTCCTAAAAGCTTTCTTGCAAAAATTTTACAAAGTCTTGCAAAAAAAGATATACTTGAATCACGTAAAGGTGCACATGGTGGATTTATCTTAGCCAAAGGAGTCAATGAAATCAGTGTGAAGGATATCATTTTTGCTGCTGAAGGTAAAGCACCTGCTGTTTTTGACTGTACCAGCTACACAAGTACCTGTCCAAATGGTGTCATAGGATCTTGTGCCATCTCACCTTTCCTCATGAATTTTCAAACAAAGATAGATGACTTTTTAAATGGTTTGATGCTAGGCGATATACTTTAACCCACACTAACTACTCCTCTTCAGGGTCGATTCTATCGACCCTACAAGTACTTCATTGTATAATACACTTATATTTTAACCTCTAAAAGGCATATTTTTATGAAACAACACGTTTACCACCTCTCCCATATAGACCTTGATGGCTATGGATGCCAATACCTCTCACAACAATGTTTCGACACCATTGACTGCTATAATGCCAACTATGGTCCAGAAGTACCGGCAAGAATGGGTGAGATCGTTAAAAAGATAGAACAGGATAAATTTTTACATGGAGATGAGATCGAAGTACTCATCCTCATCACAGATCTAAACCTTACAACTAAAGAAGGTACTTGGATAGAAAAAGAGGCCGTACGTATCGGTGCGAAGCTTCAACTGCTTGACCATCATGCTACAGGAGCAACTGCAGCAGAGCGTTTTGCCTGGTACAAACTTGATACGACACGTTGTGCTACACTCATCACCTATGACTGGCTACAACAACATTATGACTTTGATAAGGGCAATGACTTAGCTGCCATCGTAAAAGCGATAAATGCCATAGACATTTGGGTCAGTGATGATTCATTGTTTGAGTATGGGAAAGTCATGCTTGGGATGGTCTCCGGGGCAAGAGAAGTCAACCGTATTTTATTTCCAGCACAGGACAGAGCCTTCAAACTCTCTCTTATAGAAGCTGCGAAACAAAGAGTCAATGATGAAGATGCACCTATCCAACTGGATGATGATCTACACCAGATTAAAAAATCTTTTTTTAGACAAGCAGAGAACAACACCAAAGACAACCTTGTTGCCTATTATGTCACAGACCTTCTCACTGCAGACAAACAACGTCTTACCATTGACTACAAAGGCCATAAGGGCATCCTTGGCTACAACGTAGGAAATGCGTCCATCATCGGAAATGCCTGCATGGTAGAAAATGATGACTATGACTTTTATATGGATGTAAACTTCAGAGGAAACTTTTCACTGAGAAGTAACAACAAACTAGATGTTTCTGCTATGGCTGCTCATGTTGGAAATGGTGGTGGACATCCCAATGCAAGTGGTGGTAAGGTAGATGGATACAAAGACTCTTTTGTCTATGCAGATGTACGTAAATTTGTACAAGACTATATCGATAAGAAATGCGAATAAACTTTAAATCCTGATTTGGATTATATCTTCACTCTCGCTTCTAATGCACGTGAGAGTGACATCACATCTATGTTGTCCAACTCTACACCTGTAGGTACACCCTGGGCGATCTTGGTAAAGTGTATCTCAAGCCCTTTGAGTTTATCTTCTATGTAGAGTATCATTGTATCCGTAGCAATACTCGGAGGGAAAGCAAAGATCATCTCATCTATGCCTCCCACCGCATAAAACAAATGGTCTTCATCTAGATCACGTACTTCTGTAACGACATAGTACACGCCATCAAACTGTCCACTCTCTTCTATGGTCAAAATGTCTTTGGCACTTTGCACAATGCAAAGTTTTGTATTGTCACGATAAGGATCTGAACAGATAGTACAAAGTTCATCTTCACTCATGTTGTGGCATTTACTGCATTTTTGAATGGCATTGACCCCGGTTTCCAGTGCATGAGCTAGTTTCATAGCCGAAAATCCGTCTTCCATTACAGCATGATACGCTAAACGAATCGCTGTTTTTTTACCAATGGACGGTAAAGAACCAAAGGCATCTACCAGATTTTCAAATGCCTCAATCTTGTAGTTTTTCATTATGGGCGTTCGTAATCCACAACTTTAGAGTATTCTACCACTGTTTTTATGAAGTCTACTACCTTGAGATGTTCAGGATGTACAGCATAAGCATTAAGACCTTCTCTACTTTCAAATACAGTGATAATACTCAAATCCATTGCACGTTCTTCTGTAGAAAAATTCACTCCAACATCCATACTTCTCAGTGTTGGTACCGCACCCATAAGGTTTTCCAGCATTTGCTTTACCTGTATAATATTGGCTTTTTTATTTTCTTCTTTAAACTGAAATGTCACGATGTGTACAAGCATATGAACTACCTAATATTTATATTTTTGTGATTATAACTAAATTATGGTAGAATTCGCCCAAAATATACTATGAAATATTCTCGCCAAGAGCGAAAATTTAGTGATTTAATATACAGTGGATTTGGTTCACTGTATTTGAGAAGGAAACAATACAATGACAGAATTAGATTATTATGAAGTACTTGAAGTAAGTAAAGACTGTTCAGGTGCTGAGCTTAAAAAATCGTACAGAAAACTTGCGATGAAGTACCACCCAGACAGAAACCCAGATGACAAAGAAGCCGAAGATCAATTTAAGGTGGTGAATGAAGCCTACCAGGTACTTAGTGATGAAGAAAAAAGAGGTATCTATGACCGTTATGGTAAAGCTGGTCTTGAAGGCCAAGGTGGCATGGGCGGTGGCTTTGGTGGCGGAAATATGGATGATGTCATGGATATGTTTAACTCTATGTTTGGTGGTTCCGGTGGTGGCTTTGGCGGAGGTTTTGGTCAAACACGCAGAGATCCTGGTCAAAAATATGCACTGGACTTTGAGATAGAGCTTCCATTAAAATTCCATGAAGCAGTCTTTGGTTGCGAAAAGAAGATAGACATTCGTTACAAAATACCTTGTGATGACTGTAAAGGTACGGGTGCAAAAGATGCAAAACTAGAGACATGTGACTACTGTCAAGGTCAAGGTCAGGTACTGATGAGACAAGGACCTATGCAGTTCGCTCAAACCTGTCCAAAATGTCATGGTCAAGGACAAAGCATTAAAGAAGAGTGTGGAAGCTGTAGTGGTAAAGGATACCATGAAGAAGAAGACACAGTTACCGTAAACATTCCTGCCGGTGTAGACTCTGGTAACCGTCTTAGAGCACAAGGCTATGGGAACGAATCGAAAAATGGACAGCGTGGTGACCTCTACCTTACTTTCCATGTAGAAGAAGATGAAAACTTCATCCGTAATGGAAATGACATCTACATAGAAGTACCTGTCTTCTTCACCCAAGCCATACTAGGAGAAACTATCTCCATCCCTGCACTAGATGGTGAACTGGAGCTTGAACTCAAACAAAGCACTAAAGATAAAGAGCAATTTGTCTTTGATGGTGAAGGTGTTTCTGATGTACATGGTGGAAGAAAAGGTCGCCTTGTCGCTCAAGTTCGTATGATACTCCCTAAGAAGATCAACGAAGAACAAAAAGAACTACTTGAAAAACTCCAAGAGAGTTATGGTGTAGAGAGCCGTCCTCATAAAAGTACTTTTGATTCTGCTTTTGAGAGAGTTAAAAATTGGTTTAAAAACTAAACCTTCCTTCAAAGTGGGCTCTGCCCACAATTTTCTACACTTTCCCCTTCCTTTTTTATCTATATATCACACACTTTCTCTTTCTTTTTTATAAACGATAATTATTTTCCCTTAAGCTGATAAGACTATACTAAAAGTAAGAAAATAATTTTCTTCATCTTAATTAAGAAAGGATATATCATGGCACGAAAAGGAAATTCGATTATCCAAGGGATTGAAATTAACGAGATTATCACCACGCTCAATAAAGCCTATGCGGATGAATGGTTAGCTTATTATCAATATTTTATAGAAGCAAAAGTCATCAAGGGTATTATGAAAGATGCTGCCATAGCAGAACTCACACAACATGCTGCCGATGAACTAAGGCATGCAAATATGGTAGCAGACAGGATCCTCCAACTAGGCGGAACACCTCTACTTCATCCACAAGAGTGGTTTACGCATACAAACTGTGGGTATGAAAAACCCAAAGATTTTGATGTGGTCAGCATACTGGAAGACTCTATCAAAGGTGAACAGTGTGCTATCTCTGTCTATTCTGAGCTGGCAGATATGACACGAAACAAAGATATCGTCACGTATGATATCGTTTCAGAGATACTTGCAGATGAAGTAGAACACGAAGAAGATCTACAAGCATTACATGATGATATCACTGAGTTCATAGAAGACCTCAAAAAGAGTATGAGCTAGCTTACTGTACTGTTTGGTGCAGTATCACTTTAGTATCTGAAGTATCAAAGCTGTTATCATCTACATTTTTATTATAGGCGATCACATAGACTTCATCACTGCTTTGTAAATAATTTCTTTCACCAAACTCTGCATAGGCTGTTGCCCCTATCGAAATAAGTGCCTGCTTTGGATACTGTGTAGTTTTTAGGTGTGCTGCTATATCTTCCAGCGGCCCAAAATCTTCCTGAGTGTTCATTTTATCTATAAGCCATGTTTTAAGCTTAGTGTAGAAGTAAGAGTATCCAAGTAGTGGCGCATCTACACCATAAGGGTGTAATACCCCTTCACGCTTTACAAAAGAGCATAGATGGTAGTTATCCATCACTCCACCCTCTTCAAATTTATCTATGGCTATCCATTTATCACCGATCCCTTTAGAGTTAGGACCCCAGGACTTTTTCTCAGAAATCTTTTTTGCACCCTCTTTACGAATAGTACAATCATTAAACGTTGTAAACATTTGAGCGATCAGATCGATCACTTTATTGTCATCATCATACACAATATCAAAAAGTACAGCTATCTCTGGTTCAACTTGAGCATTTGCTTGGAAATCAGGAAGTTCAAGTGTATCTGTACCTATAGAGTACAAACCTAAAAAGGAGTCTGCTCCAGGAAGATAAAAAGGGAAAATGCCTTTGGGTGCATCTGGCTCAGCAGTAATAACATTTTCAAAGTCTTTAAGTTCACCTGCTTGTTCTAAATGGTGTGCAAAGTTTCCTGCTACACCTAAACATATGGTATCTTGTAATTGCATAAAAATCCTTAGAAAAAATATTAATGTAGTATATCTCAGGGATGATTATAGGGTGTTTTAAAAAAGCTTTGGATGAAATGAAAGTGAAGGGTATCTACTACCCAATGGTAGTAGATAAGAGGGTGAACTTAGTTACCTGCTACAGCGTCTTTAAGTGTTTTACCCATTTTGAATTTAGGTGCAGTGTGTGCTGCTTTTGTATACGTTTTGTCAGTTCCTGGAACTTTACCACTTTTTTCTGCTACATCTACTGTAGAAAATGTTCCAAAACCTACCAATGATACAGTTTCTTTTTTTACCAATGCATCAGTTACTGAAGAGATAAATGCTTTTACCGCTCTCTCTGCTGCTGCTTTACTCTCAAACTCACCGTTCTTTTGTACTAACTCTACGAAATCTGCTTTTGTCATTCTTCTTCCTTGTTTTTAAGATGCAGTCATTATAACACAACCAACTCTTAAAAAAAGCTAAAAAAGTCATAAAAAGCCCTATTTTACGGCATTTGATCGTCTTTTGTTTAAAAAAAGAATAAACATAACATTAGGTTATTCATGTACGTAATAGTTAATATTTGCAGGAATTATATTGATGAATGATTGAGAGAAAAAAGATGGTGCGCACGAGAGGATTTGAACCTCCACACACATAAGTGCATCAGCCCCTCAAGCTGACGTGTCTACCGTTCCACCACGTGCGCACATAGACTTGTAGTTTAAAAGTACTACTTAACTTTAAAAAATGAGGGGTTAAAAAATTGTGACGGATTATATCCATCACAACCTTTTAGACTCTTTAACCTAAATTCGATAAATCGAATGAGCCAACTGCTGAAATTAACTCAGCGTTAGCGTAGTAGTATAAAGAGCTTTGCTTTTTATGCGTCCTATCCAATGAATGGGTTAGCGTAAAGAGCGATAAGCGCAATTACCAATGTATAGATAACTTGTGCTTCGATCATTGCAAGAGCGATGAACATTGTAGTCATTAGTTTACCACCAAGACCTGGGTTTCTAGCAGTACCAGCGATAGTCGCAGCAGCAGTATGACCCATACCAACAGCTCCACCAAGAGCAGCAAGACCAAGACCAACACCAGCAGCAACTACTGAGTATGCTTTAATCATAGATTCACCATCTGCTTCACCAGCAAACGCAACAGCACCAAGTGCTAAGAAAAGTAAGAAAAACTTTTTCATTTTATATCCTTTAAGTTAATAGGTTTTAAGTCTCTTCGACTGTTCTAGAAGTCTGTTCGGATAGCGTAAACGATAATGAATTATCGCCAATATAAACATAAATGCCTACATTTCCCTACTTAATCACTTCAAATAACGACGCAATTATATCTTTATCATGATTAAATATGGTTAAATTACTTTTATTATCTTGTTAGCTACTATACCATTACATAAGCATTTAGAAAAATACCTGAGTATTGTGAGCAATAAGCACTATAGTGCTATAGTATAAGAATGAAAAAATTTGTAGCTTTATACTTTCTATACTTGATTATACTCTTTATGGTGTTTTACACTGAAACTTCTATATTGAGCACGTTAGTCAATGAGCGACAGACAAAACTCACACTTTTTTTTCTGGATATGTTTTTACCACCAGAACAACTTCAAGGTATTGATATTTGGATAAACACACAGTATAAAATCATTATTAACCAAGCATGTAACGGTATCATACCTATACTCTTTTTGTTTGCAGCTATACTTGCCTACCCTTCTACATTATGGTATAAAATATTTTGGATGAGTATTGGATATATACTATTTTCACTTGTGAATGTCTTTCGTATTTTATTGGTAGTATATTTTGTAGAGCAAGAAGGTGGAAGAGGAAATTTTTATTGGTCGCATGACCTTATTGGCAATGTATTATTGATGAGTGTCGGATTGGGACTCTTTATATTATTTATCAAATTATCAAAAAAATAGCTTCTTAATAGCATAATACTAAATATGCTAGAAAAAGTTAGGGCTAGTTGAGTCTAGCCCCATCCCTCACTCATTAAAAGTCGTAAGTAATCCCGAAGGTTACTATGTTTGCTTTATAATTATTTGGACCTTCATTATTCATAAGATTTTGATAATCTACCCAAAGACCCCAGCCTTTTTCCTGGTCACCATGTCCATCAAAAGGTCTATCGTAAGAACCTTCTTCTCTATCGTCCTCACGATCAGAGAGATCATACTCAAGTCCTATACCATAGCTGAAACCATCATAAGTAAATTCATCCTTTAAATATGAACAGTCAACTTCAATTTTAGTGTGACCATAACCAAGAAGACCATAAATATTCATCTGCTCACCTACTGGCATCATTGGTTTGAGGAAGATTCCATAGTGTGTTGTCTTATCAGCCCAATCAGTATCTATACTTGATTGAAGTGCACGTACTTCGATACCAATATATTGATTATAATCATACCCTGCTCTGATGATCCCACCCCATGTGGAATCTTTAAGTCTTACATCCGGACATGTTCCCGATCCGAAACAATCTCTGCTCACTCCGGCCCACATGAGACCAACCCCCACATAAAAAGGATTCGGATCGATCTCTTCTATCGGTACAACAGGGGCAATATTCCCCCCTCCAAACAGACTACTTGTCGATAACAAGGTACTAAGCGTAATTATACTTATTATTTTTTTCATCTTCTCTTCTCCTTTATCTTTCATTTGTATTATATTTTTCTTCTCTTCTTACAAAGAAAAGACCGATCAGCACTGTCATCAATATCATCAATGTACCGACTGTTTTGTTCATAGCTGGAGAGCCATCGCTTGAAATGTTGTCACATGGGCAAGTTACTGTAATGCTTGCCCTCGCACTGTTATTATTAAAATCTATATCATTTTGATCCAAAAACTGTTCATCTAAGGCCGCTATATTATAATAAACACCATTTGCTCCACTTGCTACTGTTGCATTGACTTCAAGTGTGGCAGTCTCTCCAACAAGTAATGTATCAATAACCCAAGTATCTGAATCTATCATTAATCCTTGTAATGGATTACTGATAATATCTAGCAGCCCTCCGCTTAATTCAATCTCAGATATATTTTCTATAATATGAATACCTGTTGCGGTGATCGGACCATTATTGGTCACAGTAACTGTATAAAGAATCGTTTCACCTTCAACAGGTGTTGAATTGTTGACACCTTTTGTCACTGCGAGGTCAAGATCATTGTTCACTACAATATTAAAATCTGTACAAACTACTGTGTCATTTTCATCAGACACTGTACAAGCCGTATTAGTAAGGGTCGTACCAGCAGTACCTGGATTGACTGTTACATTGATATCAAAACTTGTAGGGAATCCTGGTTCTATTTCATTCGAGTATGAACAATCTATAGTACCATTATCAACACATATCCATCCATCACCTCCTGCATTCAGATAAGTGACATCAGCAGGAAGCGTATCGGTCACTGTAACACCGGTCGCATTGTCTTCACCTATATTGTTCACGATAATCGTATACGTGATATTGGTATCTTCAGCCGGTCTTGTTTGATCAGCAACTTTTTGTATAGTAAGTACAACAATTGGATCATAGACTGTTAAATTAGCATCGTCAGAAACAGGTGTACCATCATCTGCAACAGCTTCGGCTATATTTGTAAGAAGTTCTCCTTCTCGACCCACGTCAATACTTACTGTAATATTTAATTCTTCTGAAGCAGAAGAAGAAAGATTAAAATCATTCCATGTTGTCCCATCAAACACTCCAGCTGAAGCACTATAATTAGGATCATCATAGGTCACTCCCACTGGTAAGGTATCTATCACTACCACATTGTAAGCTGTATCTGTACCATTATTCGTAACAACTATGGTATAGGTAACATTATCCTCTACCCATGGGTTTTCGTCATCTACTGATTTATCTATTGCAAGCTGCACATTTGGTGCACGTACGGTAAAGTTCGCATCATTACATACATCTGTTAAATTTTCGTCTGAATGAGCACAAGCTTCATTATTTACTGTATTAGGTTCAACAGCATCCACTGTCACAGTAATTCTGATAATAGTTGAAGCTCCCGCACTTAAATCAAAACCACTCAATGTTATATTACCATCAGGTACATTAGTGAATGTTGGTATAAGAGTAGCGTTATAGTCAATACTCACATATGTTACTCCTGAAGGTAAACTATCTGTAAATACTACGTTATTAGCGACCAATTGCCCCACATTTGAAATGATAATCCCGTAAATAATGGTTTCATCTGTGAGTGGTGCTGAATTGCTCACTCCTTTTTCAACGACTAAAGTAGCCGGAACTGGAGGAGTTGCGGGTGTGATTAAAGCGCTATCATTCACATCTGTAAGATTTTCATCGGCATGTGTAGAAGCCGTATTGTTTATATCCAAACCTGCTGAACCAGTTACATTAGTAATAATAAATAAATCAGTCATCGCACCTGAATTTAATGGGACAGTATAATTACAATCCAATGTATTTGCATTTTCTGTACATACCCAATTACTACCGTCATAATCAACGTAGTCTAAACCAGCAGGTAATACATCATGCACAACCACATTATTGGCAGTATCCGGACCATTATTGGTAACAGCGGTAGTATAAAAGATAGTTGTACCTACATATGGTGTTGCATTACTCGCCGTTTTAGAAATATCCAACATAACCATTGGAGTATAAACGATGATATCTTCCTCATCGCAGATAAGTGTTGCATTTTCATCAGAACTTGCACAGGCAGAGTTTGTTAATGTCTGACCCCATAATGATGTGTTATCATCAACGGACACAATGATATCGACACTACTGCTTCCACCATTTACAAGTATACCTGAGTAACTACAGTTCACATCTTGTCCATTATTGTTACAAGTCCAATCTGTTCCACTATAACTGTCATAAGTCACACCCACTGGAAGCGTATCATTCACAACAACACTCTGTGTAGGATCACCACTATTAGTCACGGTAATAGTATAAGTTACATCCTCGCCTACTCTAGGAATTGTAGTATCTGCTGTTTTGTTGATGTCAAGTTTCACAACTGGTGCAGCTAGAGGACAGGACCCTAAATTATCATCAACCTGTCCAGGAGGGTTATTAATATTGACTGAAGAATTCATCGTGCTAACATGGTATGTGATCGGCTCGAATGGCACCATACCAACCACTTTCCATGGCACTTGCCATTCCATCTCAAGACCATCATCTGAACCAATTCCTACTAATCCAGATGCGGTTCTACAGTTTGTTAGGGCTCCATTTAGTGTATACCCATCTGCTTTTCCTACCCATTCTTGAGGAACAGTTGCACCATCTGGGTAGAGTAATAGAGTGCCTACATCTGACTGCTGCCAGACCATAAAATCACTATCCGCATCGCCATCTGTTACATCGACAACATAGTCACATATTTCCATATTAACGGTACCTGTACTTCCCTGCCATCTTGCAGTAAGAGCAATGTCACCTGTCTCCATCAGACCATCTGCATCACCATCCTTATAGAAAATAAATGTTTCAGTATTTGTAGTAGAGCCAATACGTTCCGTATACCCATATACAAAGCCATTAGGGTCATCTTGACCTGTCCAGACGAAGTGTGTAAGGTTTCTTCCTGTAGATTGTAATACCCCATTAACAGTATTATTGACATCATAATCAGTTACAGTACCTGAATCACAAACTCCATTATCTGGATCAGCCAACACAGTGACCCAATCATTCATAATACCATCGATGTCAATAGGTGCTCTTGTTAAATTATTGTCCCCTGCTGTACAGTCACATGTTGGATCTGGTATTAATACAAAATCATTTCCTGAACTGATCTGATCTAAAGTATCAATAGTAATATCTAGATTCCCATCCGAGGGATCAGCAAATAAAGTATTTGAAGGTGGTGTCGGTGTAGAATCTTTACCATCTCCATTATTGTCAACAAATAATCTAAAGTCACCCGTTGCATTGATCTGGAACTCGAATGCTCCCGAAGGATACAATGGTACCTCTGATATCAATCTATCTCTAGAGACATTGTACAGTTTTACCCATATTGCTTCAGTGGGACATACTTCACCTACTTCTATCGTGCCATTCTCATTTAAATCACAATTAATATTTCCAGAAATAGTTACAGCTGATAGTGTAATAGTAAACATTGTAGATAAAACTGTGAGTAGTTTTAATAATTTCATTTTATTTCTCCCTTTAAATAGACATCTTTTCACCCTTGAGGTCAATATGATTGAACGTTCAGGCACTCTTCATAAAACTTTAGTAACCCGGCGGTCTCGAGAGAGATCCGTGGCTTTCCGTCCTATCTTCACAGATAGTTTGGCCTTTATATATATACTATAGCCTAAAAAATATAATTTTACAATATAATTTTAAATTATATTCAATACTTATAAGAAATATGATATTTGATTAAATTAGCTGAAGATGATTTATCTACATTAAGATTTGTAAAAATATGGGAATATGTTCATATATATAGAAAGGAGTGAATCTTCTTTACTTTATCCCGAAAAGGAAAAAGCGAAGAAGAAAAGTTTACGCTAAAAACTCTGGGGTAGCCAACTCAACTTTTTTACCCTTCTGTTCCATCACAACAACTGTGATAGCATCACCTTCACTGTATCTTTCTGAAAGGTTATTGACACGTTCTTTGGCTACTTTTGAAATGTGAAGCAGTGCATCAAAGCCATCTGGCATTTCAACAAAGAGTCCGAAGTCTACTATCTTCTTCACTTTGCCATCGTAGCTTTGACCCACTTTATACTCCATCTGTTTTTTTACAGGAGATGAGGCGATACCTTCGATATGAGCTTTTGCTTCTGCTACTTTTTCTTTATCCCCTCCTGAAAGTTTCACGCCGCCTACATCGCGATCAAGATCAACAGAGACTTCAAACTTTTCGATGATCTCACGGATTGTTGCACCAGCTTTACCAATGATATCTACTATCTTACTTGGATGTACGGTAAAATGTTCTGTACTTGGGAGTGCTGTACTGGAAACGATGTTTTTCTCTGCTTCTTCCATAAGTCCAAGAATGTGATTTTTACCCTGGCTTGCTTTTTGTAGCGCATCTCTCAGTACAGCCAAATCTATACCGCCCAGCTTCATGTCCATTTGAAGTGCTGTGATACCCTCTGCAGTACCTGCTACTTTAAAGTCCATATCTCCATCATGGTCTTCAAGTCCCATAATATCTGTCAGCACGGCATACTTGTCACCTTCACTTACAAGCCCCATAGCGATACCTGCGACAAGCGCTGTCGTATGTACCTCAGCAGCACGCAATGCCAATGCACCACCACAGATAGTAGCCATAGAAGAAGAACCATTACTCTCTAAAATCTCAGAGACCATACGTATACTTCCATCATAATTCAAATCTAACGAAGGTGCTAATGCTCTTTTTCCTAAATTACCATGCCCAAGTTCTCTTCTACCTGGAGCACCAATGTATTTGGCTTCTCCCACAGAATAACCTGGGAAGTTATAATGCACCATAAAGTTCTCTGATTGAGAATTTTTTTCAGTGATGAGTTCATACATTTGTCCATCTTTTTTGTCGCCAAGTGTTACAGTGACAAGTGCTTGAGTTTGACCACGCGTGAAAAGACATGAGCCATGTACAGAAGGTAAAAGATTTGTCTCGATGCTGATAGGTCTTACTTCATCAAGTGCTCTACCGTCTGCACGAATATTTTTATCTAATATCATTGCTCTTACAACTGTTTTTTTATAACGTTCAAGTACTTTGGTAACAAGTTCTTTATCTGCTTCTTTACCTTCAGCCTCTAACGCTTCCATAATTTTCGTACGTATTTTTTTAAGTTCTGTGGAACGCTCACTTTTTGCCATATGAGAGATGGCTTTTTCAACATCCTCAGCATAGTTACTTTCAATCATAGCATAAAGTGACTCATCTACTTTATCTTCAGCCAATGGCAGATCTAGAGCTTCTCGTACCATAGGTGTAAAAGCCTCTACATAAGCAGTTGTTGCTGCATCTATGGCTTCTGCTGCCATCGCGATAACATCCACCAGTGCTGATTCATCAAACTCATTGGCATTTTGGCCCGCTTCACCTTCAGTGGCAAGTGTACGCATCTCTATCATTACCACATCTTTACCTGAACCTACAACCAAAAGATCAAGTTCACTTTGGTCTTGTTGCGTGAGTGTCGGATTGATAACGATATCATCTCCGACTGTACCTACTCTAACCGCAGCAATACTTGTAGCCACTGGAATATCCGAAACATATAGTGCTGCATTTGCCGCATGTAAAGCTGCAACCTGCATATCAACCTCTGAATCTGCACTTACCACCATCACTGTGATCGTTACAGGATAGTTAAACCCTTTAGGAAATAACGGACGTAAAGAACGGTCAACGATACGAGAGGTCAATGTTTCAAAATCACCAGGCTTTGTCTCTCTCTTGATGAAACCACCAGGGATCTTTCCTGCAGCATAAGACTTTTCCATATACTGAACGGTCAAAGGAAGAAAATCTTCATCGACTGCTTTTTCATCTACAGCAACTGCTGCTATCAGTACAGCTTTACCTTGTCTGTACATCACTGCACCACTAGCCTGTTTGGCTATTTTGTTAAATTCGTATTTTTCTTCGAGACTGTTTACATTGATCTCTATCATTTGTTCTTTCATTCGTTTATCTTTCCTTATTATCTGTTTAGTGCTTTACTTACACTTCAATGTTTAAATGTTTCTCATCATAAAAATATGTTTACTCTTCTTCTCTGATTTTTACTTCTTGATTATTTACCATGGATGATATCTCTTCAAAATTCAATCTTTGAAAATCTTTATAATAGTATTCTATCGAAATATAGTCTTGTATCGTATGAGGGCAAAATACACCATCACACACAGTAAGCAAATTCTGATATACACCTTTGTCCAAAATAGGCGTTGCAATATAGATATTTTTAGCACCTCTTGCAATGACTGACTTAAGGGCAACCATCATAGTAAGTCCTGTTTCTATACACTCATCGGCTAACACAACGTACTTTCCTTGTAGCGAGATCAGATCGTTACCTTTTCGATATTTATATACATAGGAGAGTACTTCTTCTTCATACTTTCTATGTGCTTCACCATACACATAATCTTCATTGATCTCAAACGCATCGATAAGTGCTTTATGCATCACCACTTCTTCTGTTTCAGAAACCATCGCAATAGCCAATTCAGGGTTATTGGGTGCCAAAATAGGCTCAGTCAGTAAGATATCCATCTGTGCATCGATAGCTTTGGATATCTGATCTGCGAAATAAACCCCTCCTTCACTTACACCTATCACTACCGTTTCATTTTTTGAAAGCAGCTCTATAGGAAGTGTCTCAATCAATTGTTTTGAGGCATCTTCTCTATCTTCAAAATACGTATTAGGGTTTGAATCGCTGGGCATAGTCTGCTCCTGGGAATTGTTTAGAAATTTCTTCTTCATCAAAAGTATAACGAAACTCTTCTATATACTTCATCAATAATCTATAGGCATGATTTAACTGTTCCATGTTTTCAACATCACCTCCTAAGTCAGGGTGATTCTTTTTTGCTAGAAAATGGTATTGTTTTTTTATATCTGCCCTACTGATAAGCTTAGGTAAACTTAATACCTCTAACGCTTTTTCTATCTCCTCTTTAGGGCTGATGATCATTCTCCTGTATCTCCACTACCTAGTCCACCAAAAGGAATAAAGTTTAACTGTACAGAAAAAGAAGTATCTGTGGTAAACCCTGTAGGTCTTGGTGTAATCTCTTCTCTAATAGAAGCAGCAACACTCCAGCAGTCACGATGATAACTTCCACCAAACCTCCACTGGTTATTAGAAGCATCATCCACATCATACGTAAATCCGCCATTCAATTTAATCTGTTCATTGAGTGTGTATCCAAAAGTAAGACTCATATCATTGGCCGAACTAGAATTAGGGAGATCAGGTAAAATCTGTTTATAGGTATGTCCTATACTCAAATGATAATCTGTATTATTTAATGCGATACGGCTGGATGATTCACGTATTTTTCCGTACTCATGAGAGTAGGTGGTATTGTTATAAAGGTTCCATTGGTCCCAATTGTACTGCATCTCATTACTCATATCAGCAAGTTCATAACTTCTGTCCAGATAATACCTTTGCGTAAACCTTTGAAAAAATTTCAACTTCATATTCTCATCATAAAAGTATTGACTCAAAGAAAAAGCATAGTGTTCTTCAGGCAGTCCAACAGTAAATAATGCTGTTTGATTCACATCTAAAGAAGAGATTGCAGGAGACTGGTGTTCACTCCCTGGTTTAATATAGGTAAAAGAGGGTTGTAGTACATGTATAAAGCTATCAAATTTTTTTGTTAGATCTGTAAAAAGTTTTACTTTATGTATGTTGCTATAGTACTCAAAATCATCATAGAGATAATCCTCATTGCCAAAAAAGAATTTACTATAATAAATCTCTTCACCCAAGGAGAGATTTAAAAAATCATCAAAAAATGATGTGGTAAATTCTAAAGGTACTTTGAGTGCTGCCTGACGGAGGGTAGTACCTTTTTGTCTATAAAGATTGTTAATGCGAAGATCTGCACTGTATGTGAGGTTGTCCCATATCAAATGATTCAAATACTTATGTAATTGTACAGAAGGAAGTATCTGAAGTGTATCATCATTGTCTTCTTTTCTTGTGTCTATAAAATACTTAGCATTGAGTCCCGTGTAAAAGTCATTGTTATAGGCAAAATAATTCACTCTTGACTCTTGTAAAGGAACAAGTCCAAAATGCTCTAGATTACTGTTTTGTAAATTAAGATAATCAATGTCATTGAGGTAGGTTGTATTAATATATAAGCCATCCGTAAAACCTTGAGGTAACTTATCAGAAAATACTTTAGAAGATTCATAGTTAAATTCTATCCCATAGTGACTATCATTTCGGAGATAGTTATCTTCTATATAGTCTGTCTTATCTTTAAAATACCCGACCCTTAACTCTCCAGACGAATACGCTGAATCAACAAAACGTAATGTACTATACATCCCTACACTTCTTGATGTCCTGATCTGAGGATTAAACTCCATATCCATACTTGGAGAAATAGCCCAATATATAGGCTGTTCATAAAGGAATCCTTCATTGGATGAATATCCAAAGCCTGGGAAGAGGAGTCCTGAAGTTCTCTTTTTATTAGTTGAAAATGCTAGATAAGGTGTATAGAACATAGGAATATCCCACAGATACACTTTTGCACCATACATCTTTATATAGTCTGCCTCACTATCATATGAAGAACGGGAAAAAACCATTTTCCATAAAGGATCTTCGATATCACAACTCGAAAGTACAGATGCGCCTAAAGTATAATTTGCATCTTCTTTATGTGCATCATTTGAAAAGATCCATACATCATTTTTAGCTATAAGGAAGAGTTCATCAAACGTGACCTCTTTTGTATCCGTATGAATTTCAAGATGATCTGTATGTACTTTACTTCCTTCGTATCCAATCATTTCGATTTTACCATCAAGAAGAAGCACTTTAGTACTTTTATCAAAGTGTGCAGAAGATGCTTTGATCACAGAGTCTTCATAATAAACGATCACATTCTCTCTTGCTCTAATTACGTTTTTTGTAGCTTCTACCTGTTTTGCTGTTATTTCAATTTTACTTTTATCTGAAGCAGCAGACAATATTTGCACGCCCACTACAATAGCTACAAGAAAAAAGAAAATATTTTTAGTCATTAACAACTACACAATTAGAGATTTTATCATGAAGTGTTTGTCTAAGTGGTACAAAGAATGCCATAAGAAACCCCAAATAAAACAGTATTTCACTTGGGATCCTTACTGAAGCTCGTAAAAATGCCTTTTGAAAAACAGGGGTATTTCCAGTTTCTAAGTCTATCACTTTTATCTTCATGAGATACTTACCCAGAGTCATACCATTTTGCCAAACAAAAACCGTATGATAGATGAGCTTTATAGCGAGTACAACTAGAAGATTTTGAGCAATAAAAGCATTAACGCTCTCAAGCGCTGCTTCATCTACCACTGTAATATTTGAAAAAACTGCAGAAAACTGATTGTAAAATATTATGATAAAAAACACAGAGATTACGATATCATCTATCACAAAAGCGGTGATTCTTTTTTGACTGCTTGCAACAGATAAGGAAAGAGATTCAGACATCCCTACTTCCTATAGTGCCTGATATGCAATGTCTGTGCGACACTGCTTACCTGCAAAATGAACTTGTCCTACTAACATATAGGCACGTTGCTGCGCTTCTCTAATGCTGTCACCTACACCTACACAAACCAGTACCCTACCACCGCTTGCATAGAGTTTTCCATCTTCACCACGCGTCACTCCTGCATAAGAGATATGTGCGTTTTCACTTACATCTGCATGATAAATATCATCAACGATGATCTCTGAAGGAGGTGTACTCTTATACGGATAGTCTTTGCTCGCCATGACTACACCAACTGCATATTTATCATGAAACTCGATATTGGCATTTTTAAGATCCCCTGTTGCTGCCTTATAAAACAGTTCAGAAGCCGGAGACTTGAGTAACGGCATCAACTCTTCACATTCAGGGTCACCAAAACGTACATTATACTCAAGAATGATAGGCTCGCCTTTAACTACCATCACACCGATAAAAAGTACACCTGTAAACGGCATACCTTCAGCTTCCATACCTTTAAGAGTAGGCTCTATAACTCTCTCATTCAACTTACGATAGATCTCATCATTGACTAGAGGTGTTGGCGCATATGCACCCATACCACCTGTATTTGGACCTTCATCATTATTGAGGAGTTTTTTATGATCTTGTGCAGCAGGTAAGACCACATAATCTTTTCCATCACAGATAGCAAACACAGAAAGCTCATACCCATCTAGAAACTCTTCAACAACGATGCTTGTTCCAGCATCACCAAACGAGTTACCAGAAAGCATTTCACCCGCAGCCTTTTTTGCTTCATCATGACTTTGAGCGATAATCACACCCTTACCACCACAAAGACCATCTGCTTTAACCACGATCGGTGCATCAAGTGTCATGATGAAATCATACGCAGCCTGAAGTGAGTCGGTTTCGATATACTTTGCTGTAGGAACATTATGACGAGCAAGAAAGTTTTTCATAAAGATTTTAGAACCTTCAAGTTGAGCAGCCTGGGCTGTAGGTCCAAAGATCGTAAGACCTCTAGCCTCAAATACATCAACAATACCATCTACCAATGGTGCTTCGGGTCCAACGATAGTCAGTGCAACATCATTTGTTTCAACAAAATCAGCCAACTCAGAAAAATCACTAATATCCAAGTTCTCACCTAAAGTATCTGTTGCTCCATTACCCGGTGCAAAATAAATCTTCTCTACATTCTCATCTTTAGTCAATGCCAAACCAATAGAATATTCTCTACCACCAGCACCTATCATCAATACGTTCATTTAAAATTCTCCGAAAAAGTTTATTATAACCATAATATGCGGTTTGTTTAGTAGGGATGATCATTGTGCGTAGAGGGTTTTGGAAAGGTTTGAAGGCGAACTGCCTTGTTCGACGATGACCTTTCCAAAGTCCTATGCGTGCAAGAATCGTCACTAATAAGGCCCGGGTGAGCGTTCTGTTTAAAGTCGGCCCTATATAGCCAACGGCGTAGGAGAGAGTCCCTCTTTAGGGGATGATTTCTCGTCGACCAAGTCAAACTCAAACGAAAACTTCCACACACCAAGAGACTACATGTCCCACTAAAATTAATGTTGGACCCCAAATACAGTAGTCGCATCACCTAGGTTGAATTTATTATAACCTATTTGGAGTTAGAAGTGAGTAAAATCTGATTTGCTTTTGTGATACAAGCATCTATAAGTGGTCTATCTGCCACTTCATAGCGTGCATGGGTGGGTAAATGTACTTTTGTCGCTTCACCTATGACTACTGCGGTATAGCTTTCCTCCCATTCAAAATTTTTCAAAAAACAATGAATCGTTGAGGGGGAGGTAAAGATGATAATGGCATTTTTGCTTGGTTTCTCTTTTTTCCCATAGCGGATACAAGAAGTCTCATAAATGATCTGTTCCTGAAGTTCTATACCTTCCTTGGCTAGAAAGTTTTTTGAATCAAAAGAGACTTCTTTAGGCCGTAGATATAAAACCTTTTTATCTTGAAATTGTGTGATAATATCTTGAGTCAATATCTTTGCATAAAATGATTTGGGTTGGTAGACTACTTTTCCACCCAAAGATTCTATCTCTTTTGCCGTGGATGAACCTATGGCTAAACAAGGGTACTTTTTCCATTCAGGGTCTAATGCTTCTGCACTCTTGACAGCCTGCTTGGAGGTAAACATAAGTGTATCACATTTTGAAAAATCTATCGTTGACGGCAGAAGTGAAAAACGTATCATGGGTAGATGTATCGTTCCTTCTCTAGGCGAAGGAGATAAAAGATAAATCATACCATCACTGTGAGTCATTATTTCTCTTTGGTCACTCTGGATAAATGCTTGCCATTAAGCATTGCAACATTCATACGTTCATCATCATAAGGATCAAAGTGCGGTGTAATGATCCATTTTTTATTGATATCCAGTAAAAAAATCTGATCTTCTACTTGATCGGCGATACGATGTGCTTCAAGTAGCAACATATTGGGACGTAGGACCATATGAAACTCTACAAAGTTAGTTGTTCCATCCGTACGTGTTTTCAGCCAATGGTAACTTGTTATTTCAGGATGATTCGAGATAATTTCGCCAATCTTTTCCACCATATCAGCATCCAGCGCACGGTCTAAAAGTATCTCTATTCCCTCATGTATGATCTCATACGCAGAGTAGATAATATAAAGCCCTATACCTAAACCAAATATCGCATCTATGGCATCCATACCTGTCATATATACCAATCCCAATGCTACCAAAACAGCGGCATTGCTCCATAAGTCTGTTTTATAATGTAAAGCATCTGCTTTAATGACAAGGTTGTCTGTCTCTTTTG
>JAGSGJ010000065.1 GCA_023955225.1 Sulfurovum sp. | reverse complement strand
TGCTAGAGGAATGTCTGCTGTAATTACCAAGTCACCCTCTTGCGCCATCTCTACAATTTTATGATCTGCCTCATCTGCACCTTGATTAACAATGATATATTCTACAAGTGTTGACTTAGTCCCTAAATCTATCTTCTTATTAGCAATCACATAGGTCTGTAAATTGAGTCGTTCAATAGAGCGAACTATAATTGGTTTTAGTAGATTCGGAAAAGCATCTCCATCTATAAATAATGTCATAACTCATCACCTCAATACATTTTTCAATCATGTGATATTACCCGAAATAGACTAAATAAAATTCCCTGATTCAATAGTAGTTCTCTTTTTGTAACACTTATCATAGTTTTTATATATATTACTAATTTTAAATTGACATCAATCATGTATGTTAAGTATTATTCAAACTTGTTGTTAAATCTATAATAACAGAAAATAATACTATTTGTTATTTAGGGAAATAAATAATATTATGTTTCAATAGGTATTTGCCATTTGGGGAAATGTAATTACCAACAAAAAATTAAAATAAAGAGTAAAAATGAACTTTACAAAAACATGTCTATCACTAATTGTTTCTGTTGCAGCTGCAACAACTCTAGTTGCAGGTCAGTATGAAACTGATGATGAGAATAAATGTCAAAATGGAATTAAAGTATTAACTCCAGCAGAAATTGCTACTCGTTCACATGATGATTATGCAGAAAACAACTATGGTGTTATATCAGTAGAGAAAGCAGTATCTTGGATTACTAACTGGAGTGAGACTAAACCAGAAGGTATTTCTGGAAAACTTTTCATCATGCAAGTTGGAGATATCGATGGTGCAGATCTTAATGTGCACAACTATATCAAGCACAATGATGTAGATACATTTACATTTGACCGTACTGATGGTTGTACAGATACAGGTAACTTTAGAAATGATGGTGTTTCAAATGTTCCAAAACCTGTTTTCTCAGGTCCTGAGATGGATGGAGCTTTTATGGCTTACGATATCGATCCAAAAAAAGATATGTTACTTTTAGTTCTTGCTGAGCCAAGTGGTTCTTTAGCTGCCGGTTCTTTAAGAATGTGGTATACAATGACTTACTGGGGTATGAATGCAAAAAATATTGCTGTACTAAACGGTCAAGCAGGAAGCGTACTTAACCCAGAAGTAAACACTAACCTTCAATCATTTGGTATCAACACTAAAGATGATATCTTTGTTGCAGACCAATCAGTTCCACCGATAAATGGAACACATTCAATTGCTGAAGTTAAGCGTGATGGAACTATCCTTCAAGCTACTACTGGTGACATGATGAAACTTGTTAAAAATGGAACTCAAAATGCAACTATCATTGATGCACGTTCTTCTGCTGAGTACTGGGGTACTAAACAAGCAAAGACTGAGTTTAAAACATGTGGTGAAGATGGTAAACAGCAATGTTTTACTGCATTTGACGGACATATTCAAAGTGCACAGAACCTTCTTTATACTAATATCTTAAACACTGCTGACAAGTCGTATACTTTCAAAGATATTTTTGAAATCGAATCACTATTTGCAGGTACTGGTTATACTGAAGGTCAAACTGCGTATATCTATTGTCGTACAGGTACAAAAGCTTCTATGTTAACATTTGCTTCTGCTGCTATCCTTGGTAACCCGACTCGTATGTATGATGGTTCATGGATTCAATGGGGTAAGATGGCTAATGCAATTGACACAAATGGAAATGAGCTTCTTCCTACAGGTACTAAATGGAGATTAGATATTTCTAAATATTCAGAGTCAATTACTGCTAATGCTAAAGGTACTGACTTTGTAAGTCCTCATGCTGAAGGTAGTCTTCACCTTGATGCTAAACATACAAATGCTATTATTAACGAAGACAAGGCATATAAACTAGTAAGATAGTTTATATCCTAGGTGAAGAGAGTTCTCTTTGCCTAAACTCTGCTTTCTATTCTAAAATCCAAACAGAAAACTTTTTCCCTTTAATCTTTCCATTTTGTAGTTGCTTATGTGCTTCTAAAATAGACTTACGTGCAATGGCTACGTATGACTGTCTCTCATAAATATCAATCTTTCCTATGGCACTTCCATCTAAACCGGCATCACCTGTTAATGCACCTAAGATATCTCCCGGACGCATCTTGTCTTTCTTACCACCTTCGATAACAAGTGTTACATTTGGCGGCTTGATGCTAAAGCCTTTTAAATCTTTAAGACTATTACTCTCATCAAAGATACGCGTGTCATTTTTATACTCATCTGCATGACGAAGCTGATTGTTCGTAAAAAATGTAAAGGCTATACCTTCTTTACCTGCGCGACCTGTTCGACCAATCCGGTGTGTATACGTTGCTTCATCATGAGGAAGGTCATAATTAACAACCATCTCTAAATCTTTTATATCAAGACCACGCGCGGCTACATCTGTTGCTATAAGCACTGAACATGAACGGTTTGAAAACTGTACTAGAACATCATTTCTTTCGTATTGTTCTAAGTCACCATGAATTGCAAGTGCATCAATATCACGTTTTCGAAGTGAAGAAGCAATTTCTTGACATTCAATCTTTGTGTTTGAAAATACAATAGTCGTTTCAGGCTCATACTTGCCTAAGATATTAACTAAAGTGTTCAGCTTGTTATCTGCATCTGTACCGTAAAAGTGCTCAGCAATCTTGTTTGCACTTTCATTTGAAATCGTCTTTACACTAACTGCATCATTTTGGATACTGCTACTTAGACCTAAGATTTCATCGGGGAAGGTTGCAGAAAAAAGAAGAGTCTGACGTTCAGGAGGTGCATAAGAAATAACTTGTTCAATCTCTTCAATAAAACCCATATCCAACATTCTATCTGCTTCATCAAGAACAAGAGTATCCATGTTTTCAAGGTTTAATGAACCTTTTTTAAGATGTTCATGTATACGTCCAGGTGTTCCCACAACAATATGTGCGCCATGGCGAAGTGAGCCAAGTTGTGGTCCAAAGGCTGAACCTCCACACAGTGTTAGGATTTTTATATTATGTGTTCCACGTGCAAGACGACGTAACTCTTTAGCTACCTGATCTGCTAACTCTCGTGTCGGACACATGATAAGTGACTGGACTCTAAACTTTTTAACTTGAAGCTTAGTCAGTAGACCAATACCAAAAGCAGCTGTCTTACCACTACCTGTCTTTGCCTGAGCAATAATGTCAATATTGTCAAGGACTAAAGGTAAAGCCTGTGCCTGTACAGGAGTCATCTCTTTGTAGCCAAGTTCATTTAGGTTATGTAACATCTCATCTGATAAAGAGAGTGTTGAAAAGTTTGTTTTATTCATAATGAAAGTATATCCAATACAAATCAT
>JAGSGJ010000059.1 GCA_023955225.1 Sulfurovum sp. | reverse complement strand
TAAAGTAGACGTGATCTCTAAAAAGGCTGGTGAAGATCAGGCTTATATGTTCAGTACTGACGGTACAGGGGAATATGAAGTAAAGCCTGTGACGAAAGAAGAGCACGGAACAGTTATCTACATTAAGCTCAAAGACGATGAAAAAGAGTTTTTAGACAAGTGGCGAACACAAGAGGTAGTGAAGAAGTACTCTAACCATATTGCATACCCTATTATGTTGAATTACTCAGAAGAAGAGACAGAGGGTGAAGGTGATGAGGCAACGACTAAAATGGTTAATAAATCAGAACAGATCAATGCAGCTACTGCACTATGGACGCTTTCAAAATCTGAATTAAAAAAAGAAGATTACTCAGAGTTCTATAAGACATTAGCTCATGGGGATGATGAGCCACTCACATATTTGCACAATAAGGTAGAAGGTGCCAATGAATTTACAACACTTTTCTATATCCCTAAAACAGCACCTATGGATATGTACAGACCAGATTATGAAGCAGGTGTTAAACTTTATGTGAAACGTGTGTTTATCACAGATGACAACAAAGAGTTGTTACCACCGTATTTACGTTTTGTAAAGGGTATCATAGACTCTGAAGATCTACCGTTAAATGTGTCTCGTGAGTTACTTCAAGAGAACAGAATTTTGGCAAATATCAAACAAAATTCAACGAAGAAGATACTTCAAGCCATCAAAAAATTAGATGGTGAAGATGCTGATACTTTTATTGAACAATACAACAGAGTGATGAAGGAAGGTATTTATATAGACCAAGTTAACAAAGAGTTGTTGCTTGACATCGTTAAATATAAGAGTTCAACAGAAGAAGGACTGGTATCCTTTGCAGATTATATGAGCCGTGGTGATTCTGAGAAAAAAGAGATTTATTACATCGTAGGTGATGATGAAAAAGTGCTTAGAAATTCCCCACTTCTTGAAGCCTATAAAAAAGCAAATATCGAAGTACTGATCATGGATGACAAAGAGGTAGACAATATAGTCACTCCTATGATAGGAGCGTATAAAGAGTGGAGCCTTAAAGACATTACAACTATCGATGCACCAGACTCTAAGAGTGACGAAGAGAAAGAAGAGATCTCTAAAGAGTTTAAATCTCTCACGGATAAGATCAAAGAAGTATTGGGAGAAGAAGTGAAAGAAGTCAAAACTTCTACAAGACTTACATCCAGTCCATCGTGTGTACTCAAAGATAGTTCAGATCCTATGGCTGGTATGGCTGCAATGTTTGCTCAAATGGGACAAGAGATGCCAGAGATACCTCTTATTCTGGAGATCAATCCTGACCATGAGATGATTAAAAAACTTGATAGTCTTGAAGACAAATCTCTCTTTGATGATCTCTCATGGATACTTTTAGATGCTGCAAAACTCTCTGAGGGACTTGAGCCTAAAGATAAAGGGGCATTTGCACAAAGAGTAGCTTCTTTGGCGACAAAGGCACTGTAGTCTCGATGGGCACAGCATTTTTATGGTGTGCCTCTAAAATGTATTAAAGAAGTTTCTCAAAATCTTGTATAGGCATAGGTTTATGCGCATAGTACCCTTGGTATGTGTCACAGTTTAATTTTTTTAAAGTTTCTAAAGTTTCTTTATCTTCTACACCTTCTGCTAAGACCTTAAAATTAAACTTTTCTGCTATTGCAATAACGGCTTCAACGATTGCGGCATCACCTTTACTTTTATGCATATTCATAATAAAAGACTGATCTAATTTGACAATATCCACAGGAAGTTCTTTGAGATAGGAAAGGGAAGAATAACCTGTTCCAAAATCATCTATGGCAAAAGTAAACCCGAAATTTTTTAATTCTTTGATCTTTCTTGCAGCTTCAGCAATGTTGCGCATAATACCACTCTCTGTTATCTCTAATTCAATCCATTCTGGTTTTACACCGTATTTATTAATCTGTAACATGAGTTTTTCAACAAAGTGAGGTTGCAAGAAATGTACAGTAGAGATATTGATCGCAATATGATCTAACATGAAGTTATCCCAGCGCTGACTTAAGTCTTTGATCTCATTTAAGGCTTTATCGATGATCCACTCTTCAAGTTTTATAATGCTCCCACTCTCTTCAGCAATAGGTATAAATAGTGCAGGGGAAATAAAACCTTTTTCCGGATGCTTCCATCGTATGAGTGCTTCTGCACCGATAATTTTATTTTTCTGTATATCCAGTTGTGGTTGATAATATACACTGAACTCATCATTTCTTATAGCTTTGTGTATGTCATTTTCTAACATAAGCATTTCATGTGTCTCTTGACTCATACTGCTTTGATAGAATTGGCTTGTACCTCTTGCATTCTTCTTTGCTTCATACATCGCTGTCTCAGCACGTTTGAGAAGATCATAGGCTGATGCATCAATGTCATTGAAAAGTACTATACCTATAGTGAAATTTACATGATACTCATCACCGGAAAGATTAAACGGTGCGACAAATACATCATTAATTTTACGTATATACTTTGATGTCATTTCTTCGGAAAGTTCTTGATCTATAGCTAAAGAAGGAAGGAGTATGACAAACTTGTTCCCCGTGACACGTGCAAATATCTCATGACTGTCTATATTGTCATCTACACGTTTGACCACTTGTTGAAGCAGATGGTCACCTACATCATGGCCATAGGTTTCATTGACTTTCTTAAAGTGATTAATATCCAGAAAAAGTAAGGCTGCATATTCTTTATTTTGTCGTTTTTTCCCAAGAAAGGTTTTTAGTTTATCTAAGAGGAGTGTACGATTTGGGATATTGGTAAGCATGTCATAGTAGGCATTTCTTATCATCTCTTCTTTGGCTGTAACTTCATTGGTGATATCATCGATAATAGTGATACCTCCAGCCACATTTCCTCCAGCATCAAGCATAGGGACGGTTGAAAGGTTCACATAAAGATTCTGTGTACTATGTGGAACTTGAAAGGGACCACGGTAATTGCCTGTTTTCCCCTTAAAGACTTCTTCATGTGCTTCGATCATTTGACTGTATGGTGAGCCATGAAGATTGCTATTGAGTAACTCTTCTTTGTCATTTATTTTATTGATGTGCATAAAGTGCATATTGACATCTTCAAGTGCTAAAGCAGAGTTATAATAATAAATACCCACAGGTGCACGTTCAAACAAAGAGAAAAAACGTTCTTTGAGTTTTTCATGTGTATGTTTAATGGTCATGAAGTGTTGACGATTGTTCAATGCATTATTGATCACTTTCCCATAATAGTTTGCTGTGAGTATCATGATGAGCATCAAGGCAAGAATAACATATGCGATCTTGCTATAAAGTGCATCTTCCATAAAAAAGAGACGCATAATAATAGGGGCATATGTGACCAACGCATATGTGAGTAATAGATCACGTTTGGATGCCAATATCCCCATGGCTGAAAATCCAATAGCAAATAAGAAGAAAAGTACGATCATCTGATTTAAAAGTCCCGATTCTGGGAACATTAAAAATGCACTGCTCCCCCAGACAATACCACCGAGTAAAGTGTTCGTATAATATTTATCAAGCCAAATATGTGCATCTCTTAGTTTGTTGGTTTCACTCTCACGTCTAAATAGATAATAGTGATAAAATCGATAGAGGAACATCACAAAACTGACAAGAACCCAGATACGAATGGAATATAGATCTACACTCTCCAATTGTATGGCACCTAAAAGAAAGGCACCTAAAAGATTCCCGACAAGCATCATGGGTAATGAAATATAGTAGAAGACCATTTTATCATAGGAAAGACGCTCTTCAAATGATATTTCTGTGTTGTCAATGGCTTGCTCTAAAGTATTTTCTTCTGTACTGTCATTTGTATGATTCATTTAGGAATATCCATAAACAGAAATATATCTATTTAAAAAAGAGATATGATTCTATAAGTTTTTTATTACTATATCATAAAAGGTATCTTTATTTCTAGAGTATAGATAACTCTTCCCCCTGAGATTTGAATCAAATTTATGCTAAAATCACTTTTTATTTAACCATTAGGCCATCAAACATGGATATTCCAAATTTCTACGAAGAAGTTATTGTCTTTGGATTACTTCTTTTTGCTGTTATTGGCGTGTATATTATGCTTAAATTGCATTACCATTTTGCCTTTGGTTTAATGAAGCATACTGCTTCATATGAAAAACATAAGCCTAAAATAGACAAAGCCAAACAGTATTTGTTTTTTGCACTGAAAGTATTGTTATGGATTGGACTTATCAGTATGTCTGTTTTTAGTATCAATTACCTTTCAGAAGGAATGAGTCTTAAATCACTCATTTTTGAATTATGGGCTAAGATACCAGAAGGATTTTGGCTGGAAGTACTTTTTGTTCTCATTCGAATAGCAATTATCATTACTTTGTCACGTTATGTGTTAAAGTTTATTTATGCATTTTTAGATAAATATCAGCAAAAAGCGATTGAAAACAGATGTGAAAATTGTCGTGAAATAAGCATTGTTAAACTCTATACGCGTTTACACAATATGGTTAAATATACAGTCTTACTAGGTATACTATATCGAATCACACTTTTCTTCCCTTTCTTGGAAATGATAAGTCGTGGACTGTGGATACTCCTTATACTCTATTTTGCAGTATCTTTGGGATTATTGACAGTCAATGGTATGACAATGCTAAAAGAAAAAAGAGGATCATGAGTATGAATGAAGAGATGAAAATGTCACCACAAAAACGAGCAACACTTGTATCAAGTTCTGTTGCAACACTTTTGGTGATCGTAAAATTGGTCTTGGGATTAGCAAGCGGTTCAGTGGCTGTACTTGCTTCTGCAATAGACTCACTTTTAGATATGTTGGTTTCTGGCTTTAACTTTTTTGCGATTAAAAAGTCAGAAGAACATCCTGATGAAGAGTATCACTATGGTAAAGCTAAAATCCAAGCTATAGCTGCGGTGATAGAAGGCACAATTATTACTATTTCTGGTATATATATCATTTATGAAGCCATTAAAAAGTTAAATAGCGGATCTGTGACTACGCTACTTACGCCCTCAATCGTTGCAATGACAGTTTCAATTATCATCACCTATATTTTAGTAAAGTATCTGTTAAAAGTAGCAAAAGAGACAGACAACCTTGTGATTAAAGCAGATGCTTTACATTATAAAACAGACTTATGGAGCAATGCCGCTGTTTTGGTAGCATTGGGATT
This sequence comes from Sulfurovum sp., assembly GCA_023955225.1. Lineage (GTDB taxonomy): Bacteria > Campylobacterota > Campylobacteria > Campylobacterales > Sulfurovaceae > Sulfurovum. The sequence goes on along the minus strand of JAGSGJ010000059.1, from coordinate 48 downwards.
GGTATATATGACAGGTATGGATGCCATAGATGCGATATTTGGTTTAGG
>JAGSGJ010000049.1 GCA_023955225.1 Sulfurovum sp. | reverse complement strand
GGTATTATATATACCATAATAACTGTTAAATGGGTCTATTTCTTATTGATGAATACTGCAGAGCTTTGTGAATTACATAAGAAGACTATAAGAGAAAATAGACGCTTCAAATATCTTTTAATATATATCGTATTTAGTCTTTTTAATAATATGTTAATAGTGTATATATGTAGTAAGGTATATATAGGTGATGAGAATGAGAATAAATGTAAAGTGAGGTTAGAAGAGATGCTAAAAAGCATCTCTATCTAAAAGTTGAAATAGTGATTAAAACTTATATGCTAACTGAAAGGAAATACTGTTTTCTTCATGACTTGTTGTGATTGAGTCAGGGTTCATAGTACTGAAGTTCTGGAAATAACTTAAATCAAATGTATCAGTAGTTTTGTCTAGATACACATATGCTAAATCAACAGAGAAAGCCTTTGTAACTTCATAACTTGCACCGACTGTATAGTGTCTTTCTGCATTCGCAGGGAAACCTAAAAGATTAAAGAAGTTAAGTGCAGTTCCTGTTGCTGTTGAACCATCTTGTTCAACTACAGCAGAATCAGCATAATTATATCCGAGTCTTACAGTCCACTCATTTTCTGTATATTGATAACCTATTGCATAGACATTAGAGTCATCCCAACCAAAGTCACCATAACCTTTTGCGTTAGACCATTTAATTTTTTTGTAGTCAAAGGCAATAGTATGTTGTCCCATTTCATATGCAATACCTACACCATATTCCTCAGGTTGTTCAAGTGTATCTGTAACAGCACCAGGTGGTATCAGATTAAATCCAACAAAAGGTCCTGTAGCTGTAGTCAGTTGATAGTCGTAATCCATTTCAATTGATGATTTATATATCGCACCTAATGTAAGACCATCTACACCATTTGCTGAAAAGTCATAAGCAAGACCTATATTGTATCCAAAACCAAACTCTTGTGCTAGACCAGCACCTGCCTGTACAGAGTTTGGTGTAGTTCCTACCATAAGTGCTCCATCATAATCGATATCTAAGTTACCATATTGAAGAATTGGTGTAACAGCAATACTGAGTCCACCTGTTTTATATGCGATAGGTACACCAAACTGCATAAGCTGTAAGTTGGTAACCATATGCATATTTGCATTTCCACCAGGATTAGTACCAGCTTTACTATAGTCTACACCCAGACCAGCAGTTCCCCACATACCTATACCAATGTACCAATTATCATCGATTTTATGAGCGATAGACACTTCTGGTATCATGTTCATATCTGCATCAGATGTATATGTTGGCATACCTGCTAATGAAGTTTTAATATCTGGCATAAAAATCGTACCGCCAAAGGCAATTTCAGTACCTTCTACACTTGTAATAAGCGCAGCATTCCCTAATCCAGATTCAGCACCATGACTCACAGCAATACCAGTACCACCCATACCTCTTGCTTTTGTACCAACAGCGATAAGATTATCTCCGTTTGTTGCATGTATCATTGTTGATGTTATCAAAGATAAAGTGATTACTTTAGCTATAGTTCTTGTCGTTTTAATGTTCATTTCCTTGTCCTTTTTGAATTAATGTAAAACTATAGTATCTAAATTATATTTAATATTAAAGCATATTTATCTATTTTACACTATATATATTAATAATTGTATAATATTAGTTTTGATTATAAGATAAAGATATAAGATAAGTAAAATGAAGTTATAATTCTAAATGTAATGAAAATAAAAAGTATGCATGATAAAAGATAAAAAGTGTAGATACGCCCACTAGAAGAGTGGACGATTTGTTTTAGATTTTACTCTTTACAAAGGTTTCCATATCGGCAACTACTTCTTCAAGTGTTCTTTCACCACTGATGACAGTTAAAAGATTTTTTTCTGTATAGAATGCTTGGATCTCAGCCAATGGATCAGTATAGATCTTCATTCTGTCAAAGAATACTTCAACACTGTCATCTGAACGTTCTTCACCCGGTTTAGCATCTGCTGCACGGCCAAGGATTCTGTCTTTAGCTACTTGCTCGCTTACTCTTACTTCGATCACTGATGCTAGTTCGATGTCATCTTCTTGAGATACAAGTGCATCAAAAGCTGTCATTTGCTCTGTACTTCTTGGGTAACCGTCTATAAGTACATTGTCTACAGGTGCATTTTTGATAGCAGATACGATAGTATCTACGATGATCTTAAGTGGTACAAGTGCACCTTTGGCAATGAAGCTCTCTATGGTTTGACCAAGCTCAGATCCACTTGCTACTTCTTCTCTTAACATGTCACCTGTAGAGTAGTGAACAATGTTGTCATTTTTTTCAGCGATGATACTTGCGTCTGTTGTTTTCCCAGAACCTGGTGCTCCGATGATAAGAAATAATTTTTTCATTTATTTGTCCTTTTATTTATACTGTTGGTGTTTGTTGTCTGATTCTGAGACTCAGGTCTTTGAGCTGTTCTGCATCTACTGCACTTGGTGCTTTAGTAAGAAGACACTGTGCTTTTTGTGTTTTAGGGAATGCGATGACTTCACGGATACTAGAACTTCCTGTCATGAGCATAATGAGTCTGTCAAGACCCAGTGCAAAACCACCATGTGGCGGTGCACCGAATTTGAGTGCATCAAGTAAGAATCCAAATTTATCTTGTGCTTCTTCTTCATCGATACCAAGAAGTTTAAAGATCTCTGCTTGCATATCTTCTTTATGGATACGGATAGACCCACCACCAAGTTCTGTACCGTTAAGTACGATGTCGTAAGCGATAGACTCTATCTCTTCGATATCTTCATAATCCAATGACTTTGGCTGTGTAAATGGATGGTGAAGTGCCTTGACTCTACCGTCTTCTACTTCAAACATAGGGAAGTCCATGACCCATAAGAATTCGAAAGTATTTTCAGGGATGATCTCCATGATCTCTGCAAGATAGATACGGAAACGACCCATGTAGTCAAGTACCAGTTTTTTCTCACCGGCACCAAAGAATACTGCATCACCTACTTCAAGTTCACATCTGTCGACGATAGCCTGAATATCTTCTTCTGTGAAGAATTTAGCAAGAGGACCTTTAAGACCATCTTCTTTCATCTGGAAGTAACCTAGACCGGATGCACCAAACTTACGTACATACTCTTCAAAACCTTTCATTTGACGTTTTGAGAAGATCTCATCACCTTTTGGTACTTTAAGTGCTTTAATACGGTTCTTTTTAGGCGTTTTTGCAATGCTTGAGAAGATTTCGTTATCACATCTTTCAAAAATATCTATGACATCTACCATTGCCAGGTCATAACGCATATCTGGCTTATCTGAACCGTATTTTTCCATCGCTTCAGAGTGAGGCATACGTTTAAATGTAGTAGGGATATCAAAACCACAAGCAGAAAATACATTGCTTATCAGTTTTTCAGCGACTGCTATTACGTCTTCCTGATCACAGAAAGACATTTCAACGTCTATTTGTGTAAATTCCGGTTGTCTGTCTGCTCTGAGGTCTTCATCTCTAAAACATTTTGCTATCTGGAAGTAACGGTCGAAACCACCTACCATTAGAAGTTGTTTGAAAAGCTGTGGTGACTGTGGAAGTGCATAAAATTCACCACCATGTACACGTGACGGTACAAGATAATCTCTTGCACCCTCTGGTGTTGATTTGGTAATGATAGGTGTCTCAACTTCAAGGAAATCCAGTTCATCAAGTGCATTACGTGCGGCTATAGTCGCTTTTGAACGAAGTTTGAAGATGTCATATGATTTCTGAGTTCTAAGCTCCAAGTAACGGTACTTAAGTTTGATCTCTTCATTTACTTTTTCATCATTTAAATCAAAAGGCATAGGTTTAGAACGGTTTTCAATTACAAGTTTGTCGACCACCATTTCAACTTTACCTGTTTTAAGTTTAGGGTTTTCAAGACCTTCACCACGAGCACGCATAGTTCCTGTAGCAACAAGTACAAACTGATCTCTTACATCTTCGGCTATTTTATGTGCATCTACATTATCTGCAGGATCACAAACCAGCTGTATCACTTCATCTTTATCTCTAAGGTCTATAAATATAAGCCCACCATGGTCTCTACGGGAAGAAACCCAACCCGCAACGGTAACTACTTGTCCGATATGTTCTTCATTTACTTCTGCACAATAATGTGTTCTCATAACTATCCTATCTGTTTATAATGACGCGATTATATCAAAAAGTAGTTTAGGGTTAAATTCATGATCAAAACCCAAATCTAAAAATAGAAAAAAGACTAGCAATAACCATTGTATTCATGAGCTTCATGAAAAATCATCATCGAACCTACGGGTGCGACTCAAATTTTTTACAAACCTCATAAACACAAGCGTTACAACTATTCCCAATTTTCTATTTCGATATTTGGGTAAAAATATGGCAATATGACATCTTTTCAAATACTAACAGTACATTTATGCTACTCTAACAGTAATATTTCTTAACACAGTAGGAAAATGATGAGTAATCAAAAATTAGTACAGATTAAAACGGCAGGGTTTGTTTTAAAACCCAATGATCCAGAGATTAAAACACTTTATGAACGTATCAAAGCTCAGTTTGAAAACAGAGGTATCTCGGTACTTCTCGCAGAACGTTCAGGCATTATGATAGGTGAAGAAGGTGTAAAGTTTGAAGCTATGTGTGAAAAATCAGACTTTTTAGTCTCTTTAGGTGGAGATGGTACGTTGCTTTCACTGGTGCGTCGTTCTCATGGGTATAACAAACCTGTTTTGGGTATTAATGCCGGTAATTTAGGATTTTTGGCTGATGTGACGATAGATGAAGTAGAGTTGTTTTTAGACCAACTGATCAGAAATGAATATCGTATTGATGAACGTATGATGATAGAAGGATATATAAAAAGAAAGAATGGTAAAAAAGAGCCATTTTTTGCTTTTAACGATGTCGTTATCACGCGTCCAGTGGTCTCCAAGATGGCAACAATTTATGCATCCATTGATGGAGAAAGGTTTAATACCTATAAGGGTGATGGGCTTATTATCGCGACACCTACAGGATCAACTGCCTATAATCTTGCATCAGGCGGTCCTGTAATGTATCCACTTACGCAAGCACTCATTATGACACCAATAATGGCACATTCTTTAACACAGCGTCCTCTAGTGGTGCCTGCTGATTTTACGATTGAACTTTCTTCACCGGAAGAACGTATCATTGCAGTGATAGACGGGCAAGATGATTATGAGATGGTTCCAGAAGATGTACTGGTGATCATGGGTGCAAAACGTGGTGCAAAACTGCTGCATAGAAAAGAACGTAATTATTTTTCTGTATTGAGAGAAAAACTCTCATGGGGTGATGAACATTGATAGAACGATTATATCTGCGTGATCTTGTTACCTTTGATGAAGTAGAGTTGGAGTTTGAGAGTGGATTGGTTGTTTTAACCGGACCCAGTGGAGCCGGTAAGTCTGTACTCATGTCTGCGATACTCTCCAGTTTTGGGTACAGTACGCAAGGTGCAGCAGCACTGTGTGAAATGAACTTAGTTAAGCCACTTGGGTTAGAGAGTGATGCATATGAACTCGAAAATGATCTGACGGTAAAAACACTTAAAAAAGAGAAGCTTCGTTACTTCATTGATGGACAAAATATCTCTAAAAAAGTATTGGGTGAAATGTTTATGCCTTATGTAAAATATCTGTCTGTGCGTGACAGAGGTGGCTTTGAATCTGAAACACTTTTAGGGATGATAGATACACAGCTTTTGACAAAAGACAAAACGTTTAAAGCATTCTTGAAAGAGTACAAAAAACGTTATAAAAATTATAAAGAAAAAGCTTCACAGCTCTCAAAGATAAAAGAAGATGAAGCAAAGCTTGCGGAGCTGATAGAGTATGCTATGTATGAAGTAGAAAAAATAGCTTCTATCAACCCACAAATAGGTGAAGAAGACGAATTACTTAAGGTAAAACAACAACTCTCACGTATAGACAAGATCAAAGAGGCTCTTTCAAGTGCTACAGATATTTTTGCTTTGGAAACAAGTGTTGAAGAGGTCTATAGACTTTTAGATAAAGATGGGTCTGTCTTTACGGATGCGATGAATCAGCTTCGTGCTGACTTTGAAGAGACAGAAAATCTCGCAGATGAACTTGAAGAGGTAGATGTAGAAGAGGTATTGGATCGCCTTGGTGACCTTACAACACTGAAAAGCCGTTATGGAAGCATCGAAGAGGCTTTAGTCTATAAAGAAGCCAAAGAGAAAGAACTTTCTGGATACCAGAACATAGAAAAAGATAAGAGTATGTTGGAGTCATTTTTAGCTTTGGAATTTTCAGAACTAAATATCATCGCTTCAAAACTTTCTCAGTCACGCCAAAAAGAAGCAAAGAAGTTAGAAAAATATTTAGCAGAGTATCTGGTAACACTAAAACTTCCTGCACTTACTTTTGAATTCTCCTCTGACGCTTTAACCCAAAGTGGAATGGATAGTGTAGAAGTAATGCTTGGGTCTTCAAAAACAGCCACATTTAGTGGTGGAGAGTTTAACCGTCTACGTTTGGCGCTTATGGCAACGACGATTCCTTCAGATAAGAGTAAACAGGGTGTACTCATACTAGATGAAATAGATGCAAATGTCAGTGGAGATGAATCTATCGCGATAGCAGAGATGATACATAAACTCTCATCAGTCTATCAAGTCTTTGCAATCTCTCATCAACCGCATCTCTCAGCAAAAGCGGGGCAACATATTGTGGTAACAAAAGTAGGGAAAAATAGTAAGGTAGAAGTATTAAATGATGTAACACGTGTGTCTGAGATAGCAAGGATTATCGCAGGAGAAAATCCTACAGATGAGGCATTGGAGTTTGCCAAGAAGTTAAGAGCATAAAATGCGATTGCTCGCATGAGCTGACTTCTAAAGTTAACTTAGCGTTAGCGTAGACTTTTTGGGCTTTGCCCAAAAATCGTTCTTTACTAGGTATATTGTGCTTTAAGCTCATTGGTATAGCGTACGAGATGTTCCAAATACGCTTTGGCTATATCAATATCTGTTCCCGATTTTAAATACGTATTGTACTCAACCAAAAGGTCTGAGACTCCACCCGTACCCAAGTTGGTTGCTGAACCTTTGATCCCGTGTGTTAAGCGTTCCATTTTATTAAAATCTCCGCCTTGTATCGCTGTTTCTATAAGAGGAATCTCTACTTCAAGTTGTGGGATAAGCTCAGCTACAAATTCTTTTGCTTCTTCATCTGAAAGTCCCATCTCTACTAGACGTACATGCGTAAACTGAGGATAGTTTGCTTCAGGTAATTTTTTTGTTTCTTTAGGTGCTTCTGGTTTAGGCTCAGGCGTTGCTTCAGGCGTTGGTTCAGGCGTTGGTTCAGAAATTGGTTCAGGAATTGGTTCAGGAATTGGTTCAGGAATTGGTTCAGGAATTGGTTCAGGAATTGGTTCAGGAATTGGTTCTGGAATTGGTTCTGGAATTGGTTCTGGTTTGGGTTCTGGTTTGGGTTCTGGTTTGGGTTCTCGTCTAGGTTTTGGAGCAGCTTCTTTTGGAGGGGTGCTTTGTCTGCTTCGATCTTGTGTTGGACGCTGTTTACGTCTTTTTTCTTGATATTTTTTTTCATTTCTATATTCAAGAAAAATAATTAAACCTATGATAAGAATAAAGATAGATAAGATGGTTAATGCAGCCATAAACGCCCTTCTCAATTATAATTTATGATTAACTATAGCTTATTTAATATTATAGTAGCGTTGAAATATACGTGAAAAACAAGAATTTTGCTATAATGTTTCAAAAAATAAGGCATAGTTTATGTTAATAGATACACATTGTCATTTGGATGATGAACGATATTATGATGATATAGAAAAAGTTTTAGAAAATGCCAAACTCAAAGGTGTGGAAAAATTTATCATACCAGGTGCCGACCCGAAGACTCTGCAAAGGGCTGTTGATTTAGCTGAACTGTATGAGAGTGTTTATTTTGCTGTAGGTGTTCACCCGTATGATGCTTCTCATTATGATAAAACCTATTTGGAACAATTTGTTACTCATCCTAAGTGTGTTGCTATTGGTGAATGCGGATTGGATTATTTTAGATTACCAGAATTACAAGATGAAATTGATGCAGAAAAAAAACTGCAAAAAGAAGTTTTTATAGATCAGATACTTTGGGCAAAAGAACTGCAAAAACCATTGATAGTACATATCAGAGAATCCAGTGCTGATTGTCTTGCCTTACTTGATGAATATGCGGGGGAAGAAGGAGGAGTATTGCATTGCTACAATGCAGATGAGTCTTTGCTAAAACTCTCTAAAAAGAATTTTTATTATGGTATCGGTGGGGTATTGACATTTAAAAATGCAAAAAAACTCATCAATGTCTATCCTAAAATTCCTCAAGACAAATTACTTATAGAAACGGATGCACCGTATCTTACGCCTCATCCGCATCGTGGAGAAAGAAATGAGCCAAGTTATACCACTTTTGTAGCAGAGAAAATGGGTGAACTCTCATCACTCAGTACTCTTGAGATAGAAAAGTTAAGTACCCAAAATGCTGAAAGACTTTTTAGGTTCTAATGCGTACATTTATAAGATATTTTAAAAGTATTTTATTTCTGTACACACTATGTGTGAGTAGCATTTATGCCGTCTCATTAGAACATAAGTACCCTAGCTATACGTATGTATTTAATGAATTTGATGTAGATGAATCTTATGTGTATGATGAAGAGTTTATCTCTTTTGTTTCAAAGCATGAAAAAAATCTAAAATCTTTTTATAAACATTCTTTGCGTCGAGGTAAAGAGATATTACCTACGATGCAGGGACTTCTTGTTGATGATGGTGTGAGTGACCTGTTTATCTATCTTGCTATGGTTGAATCTGGCTTTTCTACGGATGCTGTCTCTCCCAAAAAAGCTGTAGGTTTATGGCAGTTCATGCCTGCTACTGCGAAACACTATAATCTTACTGTATGTAATAGCTATGATGAACGGTGTGATACCGTCAGTGCTACATCTGCTGCGATACATTATATTAATAAATTGCATAAACAGTTTGGTAAATGGTATCTGGCAGCCATGGCATACAATTGTGGTGAGGGGTGTGTCAGCAGAGCCATCAATCGTGCAAGAACAGATGAATTAAGTATATTGACAGATGAAAGATCGAAGTATGTGCCTCGTGAAACGCGTCAGTACATTAAAAAACTTCTTCTACTAGCTATGATAGGTGAGAATCTTACTTTGGGTTTCAGTAACGATAAAAGTAATGACAACGAAAATCCTCTCATACAAGTTGATGTCCTTGCAGGAACATCACTAAAAGAGATTGCCACACTGCTTAAAATGAAAGAAGAAAAACTTTTAAATCTCAACAGAAGTTTGAAAAATGGTTTAGTACCTTATGATAAACCCCTGTATAAAATTACGATTCCCATAGAGAAAATGTATGCTTTTTATCTACGCTATGAACAACCTATACCTCAAAAGCATTATAAATCTCATATGATCTCACATAATGTTACCTTGGGTGAGACATTGGAGAGTATTGCAAAATATTATGAAGCAGATGCAGAAGAGATCAAAATATCCAACCATTTAGCAGATGAGTATCTGGCTGTAGATGTGTTGTTGGTGATTCCTGTAACGCAAACAGTATTTGAGAAAGTCTCTAAATAACTTTAAGAATCAGTGCTTAAAAGCGAATAATCCGAAGCAGCGTGACAATGAGAATATCAAGCAAAAACAAAGTCAAATAAAGTGATAATATCTGCTTAAATATAAATGAACATCCGAGGTATTATGAAGAGAGTTGTATCCCCTGTATTATTGATACTCATTTTAGCGGCAAGTACTCTTTTTACGGGGTGTTCACAAAAACGTGAGGTGGCGAAAGAACCGGGAGCTACCAAATATACAAGTGCAGCCAGACATAGGTCTACAATGCGTTCGTATAAAGTATTGGGAAAAAAATACCATCCTACGTATGTAGAAGTCGGACAAGTGATGCATGGAGTTTCAAGTTGGTACGGACCAAACTTTCATGGGAAGCACACAAGTAATGGTGAAGTATATGATATGCATGAAAGAACAGCTGCACATAAAACATGGCCAATGGATACCATGGTAAAGGTCAATAACCTTCAAAATGGTAAAAGTACCATAGTACGTATCAATGATAGAGGACCTTTTGTAAGAGGTCGTATTATTGACTGTAGTTATAGAGCAGGTAAAGAGATAGGTCTCGATAGATTAGGAATCGCAAAGGTATCTGTAGAAGTACTTGGGTTTGCAGGAAAAGTTGAATCAGCTGCAACGATCGCCAAACAGAAAAGAGACCATACTCAAGCACGTATAGTCCTCTCAAACTTTGGGGTACAGGTGGGTGCCTTCAGACGTCATGAGGGAGCACAAATATATAAACGTAAATATACAGGACGATATGCTCGTTATAAACCTGTGATCAAACGTTTTTCAGATGTAGATGGTGCACCACTTTATAGGGTGTGGCTCATGGGCTTTGGATCTGAACAGGAAGCACGAGACTTTAAAGATAATAATGACCTAGAGGGTGCATTTATCGTAAGAAATTAATCAAAGTAGGAAAAAAGATGATAGAAGTAACAAGAGAAACCAAAGAGACACAAATTTCAGTCAAACTTAACCTTTATGGGTCAGGGAAAGCTAACATAAACACTGGTGTAGGTTTTTATGATCATATGCTTGAAGCTTTTACGAAGCATGCACATATCGATATGGAAGTGAGTTGTACAGGTGATACACACATAGATGACCACCATACAGTTGAGGATGTGGGTATCGTCATAGGTCAAGCACTTAAAAAAGCTATCTATCCTGTACAGAGCATAGAACGTTTTGGTAATGCAACAGTGGTGATGGATGAAGCAAGTATCACTTGTGATATAGATCTGTCGAACCGTGGGTTTCTTGTATTTGAACTTCCAATAGGTGGTAAAGTAGGGGACTTTGATGTGGAACTAGTGGAAGAGTTTTTTAAAGCGTTTGCATTTAATCTTCCTTTGACACTCCACCTGATCTATAACCGTGGTAAAAATAAACACCATATTATTGAAGGTGCATTTAAAGCACTTGCTGTGGCTCTTCGTAGAGCAGTTACAGTAAATGAAAATGCAGGTATACCAAGTACAAAGGGCGTACTGTGAGCATTGAATTAATTGTACTTGATGTAGACGGTACGATGACAGACAGTCGTATCACTTACAGTGAACATGGTGATGAAATAAAATCTTTCAATGTCAAGGACGGTTTAGCTATCGCTTCATGGAGAAAACTTGGTAAGCAGGTAGCTATCATCACAGGAAGATCTTCCCAGATCGTTGCCCGTCGTGCGAAAGAGTTACGTATAGAACATTTTCATCAGGGGATACACAACAAAAAAGAGGTGTTGGAATCACTCTTAGAAAAACTTGATCTAACGATGGAGAATGTAGCAGCCATAGGAGATGACCTCAATGACCTGCAGATGCTTAAAGCGGCTGAAGTTTCATTTGTACCAAGAGATGCAAGTGCCTATGTAGATAAAATTGCCACCGTGATACTTACCAAAAGAGGTGGAGACGGTGCTGTACGTGAAATGATAGAGCATCTTATCATTAAAGAAGGACTTGAGGAGAAGTATCTGGAGCTATGGGAATAAAATTAGAACATATATTGACCATTGCAATCATTGGGATCATTACAGGATCCCTCATGCTAAAATTACGTAATACACCCGTATCAACTAAAGTATTTACCAAAGAAGTTGAATTTACAAATACCACGTTGATAGAGGTAGATACAGACAATATGAAAAGTCGGGCATATGCTACGTTTGGGGTGAAGGATAAAGATGTTTTGACATTAAATAACATCGTATATCTAGGTGACAAGATAGAGTCTCTTTCTGCGAATAAAGCTAGACTTAAAGGTGATTCCCTCCATTTGGATGGTAATGTTGTTTTACAGGAAAAAGGTGGCTATAAGTATGAAACACAACATGCCATCTATAATAAAAAAACGGAAATTTTAAATATCACATCACCTTTTACCGGTGTGAGAGGTCATAATAGGATTGAGGGTGAAAGTATGGAGTATAATACACGAGAAAAAAAGGCTACAGGTACGACTGTCGGTACAGTCTTTTATACGCCAGACAAGTAATATCATGGTACAATGTTTAACTAAAACAGCTTACAAAGGGGTTATATTGAATTTTTTGAAAGTAATACTTTTACTCATGCTGACACAGACACTTTTTGCAGAAAAAGTAGAAATTACCTCTACTTCTATGGAGGCAGAAGAGTTAAAAAAAGAAGTACATTTT
>JAGSGJ010000087.1 GCA_023955225.1 Sulfurovum sp. | reverse complement strand
CCCCAAAACCCCAAAACCCCATGTGATATGAAATTGTGTTTAAAATCAGTAGTACATCTTTTGTTATGTTTTTGGTCTTTCTTTTTCTTTTTTAAGAGATTCAAACTTGATACCTGAAGGTTTTAACATACAGTACGTATGGCTGATTTTTGATGATTTTTTGGAGGGTAGCTTGTTGAACAAGAACTGATTGTTAAGATTAGCTGGGTTGTGAGAAGACTCATGGATAGCTTTGTGGTCTATTGACAGTATTCTAGAGTTACATTCAACTACTTTAACATCTGGAGTTTTTACTCTTTAACGGATAGATTTAGTTGAATTGTAACCTTCGAAAGACTTTCCACGATCTGTATCGGTAGCAAACACAGAACCATCAGCCAGGGTAGATGTTCTGTTGATGAAAGGTTATGAATCTTGTTAATTAGATACTGTTCTATGAATCTAGTACAACTCTTAGATTTCTTGTCTTGACTTGTCATCATTTCTGGTGTGCTCTTTTGCAAAGTTATGATTATACCTGGTAGTGTTCTCATCTTTGAGTACTTTAACAGCAGATGTGAAGTCATTGCCTCTGGTGGTCACTTCAGTCGATGTTTTGTACAAGGTCATTATTTTGGAGTTGTCTTAAATCGGGGGAGAGATGTGATCCTAAGGGCTACACTCTTGTTTCATGTGCATGTTCTTCACCACGATGAATTCTTTTTAGTTGTTGTTAATTGAAGGATAGTCACCGGTGTGGTTGGATACATCTGATTTTGGAATACCGGCGTCAAAGATAGATGTGAATATAGGTGTATGTCCTCTATTCTCTAAGGAATCCATTGCATCAGTATCCGACTCAGCACTCCTCTCCTTGCCTTTACTGCCCACCCTAGCTGAAGACATTAAAGAATTGAACTTCTCAGGGGTGATGGCAGCTATGTTTAGTTAAGCCATAGTCCCTGATTTGACAGATTACTTTTAAGATTCCAGCCGGGATAACTGTTCTGACCTTTGTTTTGACAGGAATGATATTTCTGATTGGAGCTGGAACGTTTCACCTTTGACTACGAGTTGGGATGAGTAGTCATCTTCAGATTGCTTCTTTGGCTTCATGTTCGATTTGGCGTACGTGTAAGCTACTGGACCGTAACCGATCTAGCGAGCTTGGTAAGCAGCTTTAGAATTACTAGGATGAGTGATCTCAGATACTCGTTTCATCTCCAAAGCATTTTGTATTTCTAACTTATCATTCGTGTCTTTGATTGAGTCTTATGACTTGATTGACTGCTCAGAGTACTTTGCACACGTGTCTGTTAGTCTCCTAGGATTACATCTATTAGATCTGGTGTCTTAGACGACTAGAGATTTGCTTGAACACACCCTCAAATGTTTGCTCTAAGATCCCAGGGTATGGTTGATTAACTCTTCTGTGTCACCTTTCATGTCATCACACTTTTCTGTAGTAATCTAAAGATGTAATAGCGAACGAGATCTAGATGCTGAATCTTGTTTTTTACTTTTTGGCTAATCTT
>JAGSGJ010000055.1 GCA_023955225.1 Sulfurovum sp. | reverse complement strand
TATTATTTTTATTATTATTTTTATATCACTTATACTTTTTTATTTTCTCTACACGCCTTTAGGAAATCAGCAGATTTATAGTTCCGTAAGTTATGTGCTTACAAAGAAAGCAGGCTTAGACGTTGATGTTGAGTCTATAAACATACAAAAGTATCCTTATCTTGAAGCAGATATGATCGTTGAAGACAAATATAATCTTAAACTTAAAGGCTTCCTCGAAAACAATCATCTCGATATGGACTACACGCTCACAAGCAACTGTGTTCAGAGTACTATCTGTACCATAGATGATGAGATTAACATCGAAGGTCATATAAACGGTCCATTAGGCAATGTGAAGGTCACAGGTGTGGGAAAAGCACTCGATGGTAATGTAAGCTATGAGTGGCTGAGATATGAAGACACCTTTAAAGATATCAACCTTGTTTTAAATGACATGAATTCAAGTAAACTTTTCACACTTCTTGGTCAAACTGCTCTTTTAGAAGGCAAAGCTAATGCCCGTATGCATTTTGACATCATAAGCCAAGAGAGTCAAAAAGGTCAAATATCCTATGATGTAAAGAAGAGTGATCTCTCTGGCTTAGTGGTTGATATACATACAAAAATAGACATAGATGATAATGATCAAACATTTATCATGGATATCACTGCAGCAGAATTAACACTTCACCTTACTAAAGGACAGTATGATCAAGAGAAGAACTATGCCCATGCTTTTTATACTCTGGACATTAAAGAATTAAACCATTTAGAAAAGTTCTTAGGTTACCAATATGTAGGTCCATTGTATGCCTTTGGTGAAATAGAGTATGACAAACATATCATCGTAAAGGGTCTTTCTAAAAGCTTTGGTGGATTGATTGACTTTCTTTATGAAAAGGATACACTAAAAGCTGATTTAACTGATGTCCCTTTCCAAAACATCATGAAACGATTCTCTTATACTCCTCTACTCGATGCTAACACAACAGGACAAATACAATATAACTTTCTTACGAAGAGCACTACAGTACAGACCAAACTCAAAAATGCAAATTTCTTACCTTCCGAACTTGTCGATACACTCTCTGAAAAGTCTGGTATCCAACTGAGTCAGGAAGTTTTTGATGACAGCAGTGTGGACCTCACATACAAAGACGATCTGTTAACTGGTGATGTACACTTTGCAAACAAAGAAAATCATTTGTTGTTAAGTGATGCAAAGGTAAATCTTACAAAAAAATCTATTGAAGCGACTATCGACCTGCAAACCCAAAAATATAAACTTACGGGAAAAACATATGTTGCAAGTCTCGATGAAGCCACGCCTATGCGAAATGCACTACAAGATACGTACCTTAGATTTGACGGTACGTTCAATAAACATTACAAACTCAAACTGAATGGTTTGATCAATGATTCATGGGCCAATATGGACTATGCTTTGAGTGCTACACGTTTTCCTAGTCATGTATATACTATAGAAGATGATATCAACCTTACCGGGCATGTCAATGGTTCTTTTTCCCGTTTACATATCAGTGGAGAAGGGAAAGCCCTTGATGGTCATATCTCTTTTGATGGTATCAAGATCAATAATGGATTGGAGAATTTCACCCTTGCCATGGATGGGATTCACTCCGTAAAACTTTCTACACTGCTTGGTCAAAAAACCTTTCCTAAAGGTAGGGCCGATCTACATGCAGATTTTGAATATCTGAGCAAAGAAAATAAAAAAGGTACACTGATCTACTCACTTGAAAAGAGTACTCTCGATAAACTTCCTTTCTCTTTACATACACAAATAAATGTTGACAATAGCAAGCAAACCTTTGCTGCTGATATCACTATGGCAAATGCTGAGATCAATATTACAAAAGGCTCTCGTGACACAGATGCAAATATAACAAGTGCTTTTTATGTTATAGATGTGAAAGATCTAACACCATTTGAGAAACTTTTCGGCTACAAATATCAAGGTCCATTCTACGCTATGGGAGAAGCAACCCATCACAAACATTTTAAGATACAGGGACTTTCTAAAACATTTGGAGGGATACTCGATTTTGTCTATGAAAAAGATAAGTTGGATATAGATCTTAATGATGTCTCTTTTAAACAGTTCATGAGCTTATTTCCAGTCCAAATTCTGATAGATGGCGATACAACAGGTAAGATCAATTATGACTTTATAAAACAGCGTATGGTAGTGAATACCGAACTTAAAAATGCAAAGTTCCTACATTCAGACCTGGTCAGTAACATCTATAAAAAAGCTGACGTCAATATGCTTGTGGAAGAATTTGATGACAGTACTTTAGAAGCAAGTTACCAAAATGATATTATACAGGGAGATTTAAAACTTGCCAATGACAAAGGCCACTTCTATTTAACCAATACCATCATGAATACAAATAATAATACCATTAATGCATACTTTGATTTTAAAATGCAGGAACAAGAATTTAGTGGAAAAGTATATGGGGCACTGGATGATCCAGAAGTAGATCTCAATATGAAAAAACTTATCAGACACAAAATGGATGAACAGATGGATTCCATGGTAGGAAAAGGAAACCGAAAGCTGATGGAAAAAATGCCAATGGGTGAAGCAGCAAAAGATGCCGCTTCAGGTGTTGCTGGAGGATTTATGGGAATCTTTTTTTAGCCTTGTAGTATTTGATACTTATTCATCCATTCTATGGTATGATACTAAAGAATAATACATAAGGTCTCTTCTCAGTATGCCTACTTTTTTAAAATATTTTATTTATACTATAGTCCTTATCTTTATCGGACTTTATTACCTTTTCTATACCTCTTCCGGCAATACCTATGTGTATCACTTTGCAAGCCATAAACTTAGTAAGAAATCAGGGTTGGAAGTAGAAGTGAAGTCCATAGAGCTAGATCAATATCCATATATTGTTATTAAAATGAATATAGAAAAAAAAGCTAAACTCATACTTAGTGGCCATATCTCTTACAGCTCGCTTGATATGGATTACAAACTCACAAGTGAGTGTATAGCAAGTGATGTTTGTGAAATTGACGACACCATCGATATTAATGGACATATCAATGGACCATATTCTCGTATGCATATACAAGGGCAAGGAAAAGCATTAGATGGGAATATCATCTACAATGCTCTCAAGTTTACCGATAAAATAGAAGATCTAAACCTCACTATGCGAGATATCAATTCAACTAAACTCTTTACACTGATGGGTTATGATGCTCTCATTAAAGGTAATGCGAATGTTGACGTAAATTTTAAATTGATGGAGAAAGACAATAATCAGGGTTCAATTACCTATGATGTCAAAGACAATAACTTCTCTGGTATACCTTTAAATTTACATACAAAAGTAAATATAGCTGGTATGAAACATACCTTTCTCGCAGACATCACTTCATCTTACTTAAAACTCAATATTTCAAATGGACATTATGACCAAGATAAAAAGATTGCAAAAGCATTTTATATCCTTGATATAAAGGATCTGTCTCACTTAGAAACTCTCTTAGGATACAAATACTTAGGCCCATTCTATGCTATGGGAGAAATAACGTTTGACAAGTATTTAAGTATTTCCGGTCTCTCTAAATCCTATGGAGGGATGATGGATTATCTTTTTGAAAAAGATGGCTTGCATCTAAAATTAGAAGCCGTTTCTTTTATGGATTTCATGAAAATTTTTCCTTACCCGCCCATGATAGAAGCAGATACCACAGGTGATATATATTACAATTTCATACAAAAAACCTTGGTAAGCAACACAAAACTCACAAATGCAAAAGTTGTACATGCCGAACTTGTAAATGTTATTCGTGAAAAAACCGGTGTTTTACTGCAAGAAGAAACCTTTGATAATAGTACTTTGGATACCAGTTATCATAACGGCATTCTTGTAGGAGATTTGAAGCTTTCAAACGACAACAGTCACCTTTTTTTGACAAATACAAAAATAGATACTGACAAAAACAGTATCAATGCATACTTTGACTTTAAAATGCAAGAACAAGAATTTTCAGGGGAAGTATATGGCTCAATTGATGATACAGACGTAAATCTAAATATACAAAAACTTATAAAGTATCAAATGGGAAAACAGTTAGATTCAATGATGGGGAAAGGTGCCACTAAAACCATGAGAAGTATGCCTATGGAGGGAGCTGCAGAAGATATGGCGACAGGTACCGCCGCATCTTTTATAAAAATGTTTTTTTAATAGGCCGTCAAATAGGCAAAGCCTATCTTTCCTACGCTATCACTACGATTTACTCAGCGTAATGCTCAAGCGACCAATTGCTTTAAAATTCAACTATAACCTTTCTGGCATTTCATCTTTAAATGCTATCTCTTCTGCTTTTTCGAGTATATCTAGGGCACCGTCAGCTATCATTGCTGCAGCTAATTGTTGACCTAGTGTATCACACTCACTTACCTTTGATGTCAGTTCTTTATGCATAATATTTGTACCGTCTGGGTAACCAAGCATTGCTTTAACCGTGATATCATCACCAGAAATGATGGCATTAACAGCTACAGGAGCAGAACATCCTGCTCCTATCTTAGAGACAAAATCACGTTCTAATTTTGTACAGATAAAAGAGTTTTCATCATTTAATGTCATCGCTATTTCACGGATTCTGTCATCAGCACTTACAATTTCAATACCTAAGGCTGCCTGTCCCATAGGCGGTATACAAAAATCCAACTTTTCAACAAAAGGAATGTCCTTAAGTAAATCAAGTCTATAAAGTCCAATATATGCAAGTATAATCGCATCATACTGCCCTTCTTTGAGCTTTCTTAGCCTCGTGTTAACATTTCCTCTAAGTTCTTTTACTTTAAGGTCTGGACGCTTCTCAAGAAGTTGCATACGTCTTCTAAGACTTGTTGTCCCAACGACTGCACCTTGAGGAAGATCATCTAAACTTTTATACGTATGAGAAAGCAATACATCACTTTGGTCTTGACGTGTCGTAATGGCACATAGCTCTAGACCTTCAGGGATATACGTAGGTACATCTTTAAGTGAATGCACGGCAAGGTCTGCATTACCTTCAAGCATCTCATCTTCAAGCTCTTTTGTGAAGTGCCCTTTTCCACCTATGAGTGCAAGCGGTTTGTCCAATATTTTGTCACCTTTGGACGTGATCTCATTGAGTTCCACTGTAATTTCCGGAAACGATGTTTCGATTCTTTCTTTAATGTAATATGCCTGCCATAGAGCAAGATTACTTGCTCTTGTTGCGATAATTAATTTTTCCACTGTTACCCTTGTATACATCTGCATAAGACAAAGCCCTATACACATACTAACTATATTATTTTATAAGCTTTTTATACCCGTTACGCATTTTATCCCACTCACCATCTATATAGATAGTCGGTGTACCTGAAACCATCATTTTACCCGCAGCTATTTCATCTTCTTTTAATGCTTTTTTTACTTCATTTGCATCTACCTGTGCGGCAGTCACACTATACTCTGCATGGCTTTTAACTGCAGAAAGTATCTTTGTCATATCTGTCTCTCTTGGATCGATCTTCAGTGAATAGATCTTGTCAACCACATCCATTTTACCTTCATGTTGTGCAACATGCATCACACGTGTCAGGATATCTGAAACAGGATGTATACGAAGCAATGGCAAGTGATAATAATACACTGCAATTTTTGTAGGGTTTTCTCTAGATGCTTTAAAGATTTCCGGTACTACTTCTTGACAGAATGGACATTGAGGATCAGAGAAGATAAGTATTTTATGTGCTGCATCCTTATTACCAAAAAGTAGGTGTGCATCATCATAATAACTCTGAGGTACGCTAGGTTTGATCTCATCTCTATAGTCATTTCCCGTTTTCAAGTCCACTAAATGTCCTGTGACAAGTCCATCTTTCACAAACATCATTTCTGGGGCATGGATCTCTTTTTTCTGATACTCTAAATCCATAGTGGTTAAGAGAATGGTCCATCCCGCTAATCTTTCATCTGTTTTAGACTCAAGAACTGTTACACCTTTTACTGTTACTTGTGGGTTTTTCACCACGGCTTTTTTAACATATTTAAGTAATTGTTTATTATCTGGCTGTGCATTTGCACTAAGAGCTACGGTCGCTGCGACTGTGCTCATCAATAATTTCGACATCAATGACATTATCATCTCCTTGTTTGGTAAAATGTGTTGTCCGTTCAGGTGTTATTTTAGCAATAAATTGTAAATAAACCGTGTAAAAAAGTGCGATTATGCCTAAGAAGTCACTAAATACTCCAGGAATAATAAGAAGTATCGCACCGATAAAATAAGACATGCTTGCATTTTGAAATCTTCTCATATCAAGTTTACCCTGTCTCATCGACTGCATATTTCCCATCATCGTTTGTGATGACTTTTGTAAAAGCATCATACCTAGAGCAAAACTAAGTATGATCCACACGACTGACAAAAAGAAACCTATGGTCTCTCCAGTCTTTAACGAAAGGTAAAGTTCTATGAGGAAAAAAGGTATGATCAGAAATATCATCTTAAAATCTTTCAGCCAGGAAAGCAGCTATAGTATCAACAGACATTTCTTCTTTAACCATGCCGTCTCTGCTCATAAACTCTACCACACCATCTGCCAGTTTTTTACCTATGACCACTGCATTAGGTACACCGATGAGTTCATAGTCTTTCATTTTTGCACCAAATCGGTCTTTTCTTTCATCAAGCAGTACATCCACACCTTTGGATAACATCGCTACATAAAGTTTTTCACCTAAAGCTACCTGCTCATCATCTTTGATATTGGAAACAATGATCTGCAGATCAAACGGTGCAGACTCTTTCGTCCAAATACACCCTTTATCATCATGATTTTGCTCAATGATAGCTGCAAGTAAACGACTCACACCTATACCATAGGTTCCCATAACCATCGGTTTAGCTTTTCCATTTTCATCTAAAAAGTTTGCTGCTAACGGTTCAGAGTATTGTGTTCCTAATTGGAAAATGTGCCCTGCTTCTATACCCTTAGTATAACGCAATAATCCACCACATGTAGTACAAGAGTCTCCCTCTTGAACAGCAGATATATCCGTATACGATTTATCTTCTGCACTAAGGGTGTCTACGCCTTCTAACGCATTGTCTACAACCAGTGTTTCTATCGTCTCTGTCTCTTCATGTTCGACAAGGTCATTTGCATTGACTGCATTACATGCTTTCACATCTTGAAGTTCTACAGATGCAGGTAAGGCAAAATGTACTATTTTTGTTACACCTTCATCATAAAGTGCTTTCATCGTGATCACTTTTATCTCTCTAGCGGGATCGTATGTTCTAGGTTTTGCTACAGCAGCTTCTATATTGGCTCCATAGTCACAGTCATCACATACCACGATCGTATCTTCACCAGAGTCAGCCAGGACCATAAACTCTTTACTGCCCGATCCACCGATCGCACCAGAGTCTGCATCTACGACTCTAAACTCTAGACCAAGGCGTGTGAATATTTTTTTATACGTCTCTTCCATCAGTGCAAATTCTCTTTGCATATCTTCTGTAGAAGCGTGGAAACTATAGGCATCTTTCATCAAAAACTCTCGTCCACGCATAAGACCAAATCTTGGTCTTATCTCATCACGGAACTTGAGATTTATCTGATACACATTTAAAGGAAGTTGTTTATAACTTTTTACTGTTTGTCTGACCAGGTTTACCATCATTTCTTCATGGGTTGGTCCCAAGATGAAGTCATTGTTTTTACGGTCTTTAAAACGTAATAATTCTTTACCATACTTCTCTAAACGACCGCTCTCTTTCCAAAGTGCTGCGGGGGTAACAAAAGAAAGACTCACCTCTTGACATCCTGCTTTATCTAACTCCTCTTTCACCACTGCATGTACTTTATCAAGTATCTTTTTACCTAATGGCAAAAAGTTGTAGAGTCCACTGCCGCCTACTGACTGTATAAACCCACCTCGCATAAGGTAGATATGACTTGCCAATGTTGCGTCATTTGGTGTCTCTTTGGTTGTAGGGATTAATAATTTTGAAAATCTCACGCGCTGTATCCTTTTGTATGATGGTCATTTTTATACTGTTTTAAGTCCATGTTTTCTGTATCTATATTAAACATTTTTTTTATTGATTCTATGCAGTTTGCATTTTTCTTCTCTGTAGAAGAGTGTCTCAGGTTTTGCGTTGGTTCATGTAAAAAACGTTTAAACATTTGCTCTGCCATTTTGCGCATGTTGGCTTCGGTTTCTGCTGGTACAAAACCTTTTTTGATAGCTCTTTTCATTTCAGCATCTATTGCTTCATTTACCTGTTCTCTCATTTCTTTGATAACCGGTTCTATAGAGAGTGCTCTAAGCCATCCATAAAACTCCTCTTTATATTTTTCTACTATTTCCCCTGCTTTTACGGCTTGTTCTTCACGTAATGCATGATTGTCTTGGGAGATGGCACGAAGATCATCAATACGGAAAAGTTGTAATTTTTCTAACTCCATATCTTCGATATCTCTGGGAATTGCCATATCAAACCAGAGTCTTGGCAAGGTTTCATTCTCTATAAGGTCTTGGGTAATAATCGATTCTCTGGCTGCAGTAGCTGAGAAAAGCAGACGATAACGGTTCAAATACTTTGGAAGCTTATCCATAGTGGCAGCTTTCACATTTTCGCCTAAAG
>JAGSGJ010000019.1 GCA_023955225.1 Sulfurovum sp. | reverse complement strand
CTATGCAACCAGTATCCGATGGGTGGATAGTGCTTGAGTGAGGTAAGATTATGAGAGGTGTTATATTCTACGAGGGCGAATCAGTACTAGACGGTTCGCCTATTGTTGGTATTGCAACACTATCAACAAAAAATGAAAAGACAGGGAATAGTAGCAGTTGGGTTACTGGCATTCATGAGTTTAACGAGTGAAGTAAAGGCTCTGCCTTTATTTGCTACGCAAACAGGGTTGGATTGTAAAGCATGTCACTTACAGCAGATAGAAAGACTCAATAAGTTTGGTAGAAAGTTTCTAGCTTCGGGAATGACTATAAGTCAAAAGTTCTCGGATGAAAACAGTAGTGGTTCAGATATAAATGCAGGAGTGATGTTCAAGTCTATATATGAAAAAACTGATAAGAAGCCAAGTGAGTCAGGAATAGTTAAAGAAACGACTAAAACAAATAACGGTATAACATCTATACCACGTACAGCTTCGTTGTTCATTGGGGGGAGAGTAACGGAAGATCTTGGAGCTCTTGTCAATCTTTCTTATAAGTCTGAGAATGATAATTCAATTTCAGGGAAAATGGTTTATGCGCAAGAGATAGAAGATGGTTATATAGGGGTAGCAGCTTATTCTACAGCAGATTTTGGTCCATTCTCAGGTATGGAAATTTATAATTCAGGTCTCTATAAACCGTTTAGAACTTTTGATATAAGAAAACTCTCAAATGCCTTTCAGGCAACCGAGATAGGTACAGGTGCTTCTACAGGTCTGCAGGCTTATTATGATAAAGATGGACTCTTTACTGGTGGCGATCATGTTTTTGCAACAGTGGGTATGTATGCTCAGGGACAAGACAATAACCAAATGGACCTTACAAGCAACCTGGTTCCTTTTGCCAGAATTGCATATGAATACCCTGTAGGTAATTTCAATCTTATATTAGGTGCTTTTGCCATTGTTGGTGGAGATACAGTATCTGATTCAAGTTCTTCTGTCGGTATCAAGCGTGAAACATATGGAATGGATTTCCAGGTTGAAGGTTATATAGGTGAAAGAAGTGTTACTTTGACTATGAGTAATGTCTTTAAGAATGAAGTAACGTATACAGGTATAGGTGCTGGTACATCTAAAGATCTTGATAATATCGATAATGAAGCTTTCTCTGTAGGTGGTGAAGTAAATCTTACTCCAGACTTTGGAGTAAAGCTTGCTTACCTTACTATGAATGATCTTTATGATTATCCATCAAAGGATAGCCATGTGAATGTAAAAGATCTAGATCATGCTATCACTGTGGGAATGGATTATTCATTCAAATACTACCTTCCTATGAAGTTAACTATAGAGCATAGTTGGGCGAAACCGTCTAAATCAACTGTTGAAGATTATAGAGACTTTCTTATTAGTTTCAATATGCTATTTTAGAATAGTTTAATAAGTAAATTTTAAAAGGATAAAATATGAAAAAAAATAATAAAAATTTTTTAAGAATGAGTTTAGTGACAGCAATGTTACTAACTTCAAGTGCGTATGCTGGTAAAATTATAGGTGCAAACCCGACAGATGAAGTTCAACCACTTACACAGTTTGGTTTTTATGGCTGGTATTTTGGTGATCAAAATATAGAGGTAGACATGTTCAAAGCTGATGGTACTCCTTATGTTGCAACATTCGATCCAGGCGATGGAACGTACCCCGCGATGTCTACAGGGGATTATTTTGTATCTAGTATATATAATACTCCAGCTGGTACATTATTGGCCGCTGTAGGAGGGAAAGACTATCCAGTAGGTGAGCCTGCAGGTATTAAAGTTATCAATGGTGATACATTGACAAACAATGGAAAGCCGGAAAATTGTATTATGACAACTTCATATCTTGAAGAGGCATATCGTGATACTCCAAATCCTGAGCCAGTGATCTGTTCAAGTGGTTTTCAAACCCACAAACGTTTTAAAGTCAAAATGTTATCGGCAATGGTAACAATTCCAGATGCAAATGGTACATCTGTAGATCTTAAGTTCGATCTCGATAATGATGATAATAGCACAGGAATTGTTAGATACCAGGTTTTTCAAAAGATCAATAACTATACAGGTATGAGACTAGATGGATACACACTTCAAGTTTTGGATGAAAATGGATTAGAAAATCCAGATATTACTCTTTCTTTAGGTTTTGGAGAAAACCCAGAGGAAAGTGGTCCTGATGTTTTTGATTATAATACGTTGGCAAACTTTGCTCATGGTTTATGGGGACCAGTTGATAAACATTTTCCAGAACCAGGCTTTTTTGATGATACAAGAGTTTATTATCCAGTTGAATTGAATGATGAGAATAACACTATTTCTTATGCCGGTGATTTACTTGGTGGTAACTATCAGCAACTGTTTGGTAATTGGCTGACAAATGATTGGGCACCTACAGGTATCTTCTGGGATGATGATATGGATCCAAGTACAGATAATGAGCTTGTGGCATATTGGGGTGACCCTTTGAACACTGGTACAGTAGGATGGCATAAAGGTAATGAAGAAGGATGGGCTGAACCAACTATAACAGAACTCTTAGCGTGGGAGGCTAGTCCTTGGTATGCTATGGGGCCTATCGAAGATGTGTTGAACCTTGGACTAAACTATATTGTTAATATAGGTGAGAATGCTAAGATAGGTAATACTTTCACTATTCGTATTACACCACATACAGATTCTAATATAACAGCACCGAGCCATGTAGGAACAACACCAATTGTAATAATTCCAACTGATGTAGGAGTAGTTGCTATTTCTCCAGCACCTACATTCAGTCCAGGTGAAGAATTAACTTTAGGTGTAGCTGATACTGATCTAAATACTGATGAAGCAACGGAACAGAATCTTACGATTGTAGTGATGAACAATACTGGTGATGAAGAAAATGTTTTATTGACAGAGACAGAAGCGAATAGTTCAATATTTACAGGAACACTACCAACAGACAGTATTAATGTTGCTGGTATTAACGATGGAACAATGACAGCGGTTGATGGAACTATAGTTACTGCTTACTATACAGATGAAAGTGATAATAATGCTACAAGAACAGCATTTACGACTGCTAGTACATCTACAACTCCACCAGCAGATGATGATAACCCAAGTAGTGGTGGCGGTGGAGGTTGTACATATAACGAAAACAGCAAAAGCTATGACATGATATTCTTACTTCTTGCGGGTCTTGGATTACTCTATCCGTTTAGAAGAAGATTTATAAAATAGTCTTCTCTTGAATAAACTACATATTCAATATGGAACAGCCATCTTGGCTGCTCCGCTATTTGTTCTTCTTTATAACAGTATATTTGCACATCAGGCTTTTGATGTAGATCTGCTACACTTCGATACAAAATCTCTTTTTTCTCTGATTGTCTTTTATCCGGTAGTTGAAGAGTTGGCTTTTCGGGGAGTAATTCAAAAGTATATCGCTACAAAAACGAAACAATACCCTTCTTTATTTTATTTGACAGTAGCTAACATACTGACATCAGTACTATTTGTTGCTATGCATTTTGTGCATCATACGCCACTATGGGCGATGCTTGTCTTTGTACCTTCTTTGATCTTTGGATACTTTAAAGAGCAGTATGGACACGTAGGAGCCAGTATCTTTCTGCATATGTTTTACAATGCGTGCTCTTTGTTTCTAATACTCTAGATTAGATACACATCGCCTGTTTGATCTTCTCTTGATTTAACTTCTTAATAAGTTTTGTTGAAAGTTCACCGTAACGTTCTTCATCTAAGTTGAGTTGAGTACGTAACTCTTCTGCTGGCATTTCATCTGCCCATGATTTTAAAAGTTTCAACTCTTTCTTTGTAAGTTTTACTTTAAGGGCTTCAAGTAATGCTTCAGGCTCTTTAAGCGGGTTTACAAGCTTTTTAATATGTTTTTCTATCTCTTGGTTTAATGTTGACAATGTGTATTCCTGTTATTTTGTGATTTGCATGATTAATAAGTACCCGATACCTGCGAGGAGTATGGTACCAAAAAGGTTAAGTGCCATGTTGGCAAAAGCATGTGCATAGTGTCCTGACTCAAGTAAAAAAAAGCTCTCTATGGCAAAAGTAGAGTAGGTTGTCAGTGCACCAAGTATTCCCGTAACCAAAAATGTTTTAAGTTGTGGAGAGAGAGATGTGTTAAAATGAAAATATGCAAAAAGCATACCTATGAGTAGACTACCTATAAGATTCACCGCAAGTGTACCCAATGGAAGAGCATGTACAAAATGCTTATTGGTGAATCCATTGATCAGCAGTCTTAGGGTTGCACCTATGGCACCACCGCTAGCGACTGCAATGATTGTTGTTAAACTCATCATCTATAACCTTTTGCATATCTTTTCTCAGGGTTTCAAACCAGTTTTCATCATCACTCTTTACAGAAAAACTAGGTAAAAACTCATATTTTACTGTTCCGCTGTGACCGGTTTTTATATGTTCGTTTAAGACCCATTTACTGCCTGTTATCACTATGGGTTGTACACGTAGTTCTAACTTTTCAGCGATGATCTTTGATCCTTTCTTAAAGGGAAGCAGGGGTTGTTTATCTGTTCTTGTCCCCTCCGGAAATATCGCTACAGGACGATGGTACAGATCTTTAGACTCTTTGACATCTTTGATGAGCTTTAAAAGACCTGTTTTGTTTTGACGATCAAGGGAGATCATCTCTCCGTGACGTAAAAGATTACCAAACCATGGTGCTTCAAAAAGCTCTTTCTTTGCGACCCATCGTAAATGGTTGTTCTGTAGTGCTTCAAGTCCTATGATATCTACGATTCCCTGGTGGTTCATCACATACATGTCTGCATTCGCATCCATGGTACCTTCTTGAGCTAGTTTACCACCCATCATAAAAAGTGTCAAACGGTTGATATGGTGCACAATGGTACTTTTGTGCTTACCAAATAACATTAACGCAGGTATCATAAAGACAGCAGTATTAAATGAGATGATGAATGCACCCCAGTAAAATCTAATTGTTGCAAAGATCTTCATTTTTGATCCATCCTATGATTCCTTCTTTGTATTCAACTTTCTGAAATCCTTTACGTTCACCCAGTAGCATGGTGTCAAGCTCCTGATCTATCTGTGTACTGACAGTACTCGTCTGAGTAGGCAATATGTAGAGTGATGCACCTTGTTTTACACATATTTTTTTATGTGGTATATACAAAGTTAAAAGGGTGATAAAAGATACCACGCCAAAAACAAGATAAAAGAAATCTCTTCTAAATAAGAACATGATCAAAAAGAAAGCAACTAAAGAGATTAACGTATACTTTTTTAGTTTTTCGAAACTGTCTTCTTTTGGATTTAGATCAGACTGTGTAGTGACTGAAGCATCAGCAACCACTACGGGAACTTCTAAAAAAACATACTGTTTTTTTATCGTGTTGAAATAGGTGAATTTGAGTACTTTCTCTTCTAGAGGAAGGACCACGTAAAATTCTGCTTCTACTTTAGCATTATTACGGTTTAAATTCTCAACACCAGCTTCTTGTACGTTGGTTAACTGCATGTCTTCAAGGTTTGCTTCAAAGGCTTCTATGGAGAGGGTAACTATATGACTTTTCTCATCATAGTTTGAGACTTGAGAGTTTTTTAGCTTCATATCTGCAGCTAGGACTTGACAGAAATCTTCTCTTTGTTTAAGCGTCTTTATAAAGATCGTTTTGGACTCAAGTGAATCTTCACCATTCCCAGATGATATAAACAGTTTGGGAATACGAATATCTACATTTGATGCTTTAAAATAGAAAGTATAGAAACTATCGGGACCATTTTGAACGGTAAGAGGCTTTTTGAAAAGGGGCTGAGTTTCACTTGAACTGTCAAAAGTAAATTGAGGGTTACTTTTACCTTCTTCACCAGGAGCAATGATCGTCACTGCGAAGAGTTGGTTCTCATATACCTTTTTAGGCATATAGCTGTATTTATATTCGTTCTGTGCGCTTAATAGGGTAGTATAGGCTAATATAAATCCTATGAAGAGCCATACCGAACGTAAGTGTTGCATTAGGCTTCAAAACCTTTAAGCATACGTATACCGTCTTCACTCCCGAGTATTGCTTCTAAAGCACGCTCTGGGTGAGGCATAAGACCAAATACATTTTTAGCTTCATTACAAACACCAGCGATAGAAGTCACAGAACCATTAACCACAACAGGTTCTCCTTTATCATCTGAATAACGAAGAAGTATTTGACCATTGGCTTCGATCTTTTTAAAGCCTTCCTCATCGATATAATAATTACCATCTGCATGAGCAATAGGGATATTCAATACTTCGCCTTTGTCGCATTTGTTTAAGAATGCATTGTCATTGTTTATGACACAAAGGTTTTGGTGTTTAGAGATGAAGTGAAGGTTGTTATTACGTTTCAATGCACCAGGGAGAAGACCCGCTTCTGTAAGGATCTGGAAACCATTACAGATACCAAGTACTTTACCACCTGCATTTGCATATGTCGTAACAGCTTTCATCACAGGAGAAAATCTAGCGATAGACCCTGAACGTAAATAATCTCCATATGAGAATCCACCAGGTACTACAACAAGATCGATAGCTTTTGGTAATTGTTCACTCTCATGCCATACAAGCTCTGTTGTGTGTCCTAACTTTTCAAAAGCATACTGTGTATCAAACTCGCAGTTTGTTCCAGGAAATCTTAATACTGCTACTTTCATACTAGTTGATCTCTATCGTATAGTCTTCAATGACAGTATTGGCAAGAAGTGTCTCACACATCTCTTTTACTTCAGTTTCAGCTTCTGCTCTATCTTCAGAATCAAGTTTAATGATGATCTGTTTACCGATACGTACATCATTTACTCCTGCGAAACCTAAAGAATCAAGCGCATGGTGCGCTGCTTTACCTTGTGGATCTAAAACACCATCTTTTAAAAATACGTTTACTACTGCTGTCATTATTATTCCTTATCTGTTTTTAATTCTGTCTAATACTTGTCTGTAGGCTTCAGTGAGTCCACCCAAACCTTGTCTAAATCTGTCTTTATCTAGCTTTTCATCTGTTTTGGCATCCCAGAGTCTAAAGTTATCGGGACTTAGTTCATCAATAAGAATAATATTTCCATCTTTATCTCTACCAAATTCAACTTTAAAGTCTACAACTTTAATGTCAAGACCAGCATAAAATTCTACCAGTAGTGTGTTGATTCTTCTTGCCATAAAACGAATGTAATCAAGTTCAGACGTGTCATTTACCAAGTTCAAAATGAGACAGTGTTGATCGTTTAGTTTCGGATCTCCCAGCGCATCATTTTTATAGTCAAATTCAACAAGCGTAAAAGGAAGTATGGTTTTATCTTCAATACCAAGGTTTTTACTGAGACTACCTGTAGCAATATTTCTTACGATAACTTCTATGTAAATAACTTCTGCAGCTTTATGAAGCATGTTATTATCATCGATCGTATCTACATAGTGCGTAGGGACACCTTTTTCATCCAAATACTTGAAGAGTTCTGTTGATATTTGGTTGTTGAGGGCACCTTTGCCTTCTTCAGATGATTTTTTCTCACCATTAAATGCAGTGAGGCTATCTTTAAATTCTGAGATAAGAAGATCTTTATCTTCAGTTTTCCAAATCTTCTTTGCTTTACCTTCATACAAAAGTGAAGTCTTTGTCATTATTTTTTTCCTTTGTTTGTGATGATTAATGCTTTCAAAATGTTTACAGCACTTTTAAGCTGTAGATCTTTGTAGAGTTGTTTTTCTGTAATGATAGTGTCGTCTACTTTAGTTTCATTGTTCTCAGTACTTGCATTTGTTTCTGATGACTTCGTCGTATTGCTATCTATTTTAGCGAGCTCACTTGTTAAGTGTTTTTTGAGGTCACTCTCTTTAAGCATAATAGTGTCTTCTACTAAATCTATTTTTCCAAGATGCACGATGATGTCAGGAGTAACACCTACAGCCTGGATAGTACGTCCACTTGGGAGGTAATAACGTGCTACCGTAAGCTTTAAAGCTTCATCTGCACCTATAGGCATAACAACTTGCACAGAACCTTTACCAAATGTTTTTTCTCCAATGACAATAGAACGGTTAAAATCTTGAAGTGCACCAGATACGATTTCAGAAGCAGATGCTGACCCACCATTTATGAGTATAACTAGAGGCGTATTTTTATCTGTACCTTCTTTGGTCGCTTTATACTCTAAGTTTTCACTTTCTAGTTTCCCTTTTTGACTGACGATGACACCTTCATCCACAAAGAGATCTGTAAGCCCGACAGCCTGGTCAAGAAGTCCCCCCGGATTGTTTCTTAGATCTAAGATCATACCCTTAGTATTATTGTGTTCTTTCATGGCGTCTTTTACGCCTTGAACTACTTTTTGGTCAAAAGAAGTGACATGGACATAAAGTATAGTGTCTTCTATGGTCTTCGCATAAACAGACTGAATTTTGATGATATCTCTGGTGATCTTGATTTCAAGAGGTTTTGCCTCGCCTTTACGGATGATGGTTAAAACCAAAGAAGTTTTAGGTTTCCCTCTCATCAACTTTACCGAATCATCTATATTCATACCGATCGTTGCTGTGTCATTGATCTTTAAAATGATGTCACCAGCTTTGATACCGGCTTTAAATGCAGGAGTATCCTCTATAGGAGCAATAACTGTCAGTGCACCATCTTTCATACCTATGGAGATGCCTAAACCTCCAAATTCACCTTTTGTTTGAACAGAAAGGTCTTTGAATGCTTTTGTGTCCATAAAAGAAGAGTGGGAATCGAGGTTGGCCATGAGCCCTTTGAGTGCTTTATCTACGAGGTCTGTTGTATTGACATCATCTACATATTGACTCTCAATAACATTAAGAATTTGTGTAAATTTGATGTAGGCTTCGAGCTTTTCTTTAGCTGTAGAAGGTGCATGCTTTTTTTCAGCAGTATCTTTAGCCTGAGCGAAAGATCCAAACATGTATGCCACAGTCAAAGTGCTTACAAGTCCCGCAACAATAACTTTTTTGCTTTTCTTAATCATTAAGGTGGTGTCTCCATATGAGAATTAGTTTATAATTTTATTTAAAATCATCTAAGAGGTTGCTTTGAATGCTCTGTATTACTATATATAAGGAAGGTTAACCGTTTTTTAAATGCTTATCAGAGAGCTATGAAGATAAACTCTTCTTCACCATACTTTTCAATTTTTTTATTGTTGCGGATGAACTGTCACCACCATAAGAGATGCTTTCATAATATTTATCAACCTCTTTTATAGCATTTTTATCTGGATGATCTTTCATATATTGTAAGAAGTATTGATGTAGGGTTTCACCTTTTTCTCTGGTATAACCTTCTTTCTTTAGTTTTTTTAAGAGAGGCTCCAAAATACAAAGTATTTTATGTGTACAACGAGGACGACGGAAGTATAAAGTGATGCTAAAAGTGACCAATACCAGAACCAGTAAAGAGAGTACAAAGAGCAAGATAAATCTCGGATTTTCTTTCGCGTATTGAATAAGTTGAAGTTGACGGATATTACTGTAGTAGAGTATCCATGTCTCTACTTGATATTTTACATACATGAGATAGAGATTCACTCTTTCAATGAATTGGTTATTATCTTTATTGGTAGTATTTGTACCTAATGCTTCAGCCGTTTTCCCATCAATCTCTGATGCTGTACTCGTTGTTTCGTATCTTATCCAGTGTTCATTGATATAGAGTTCAGCCCAAGCGTGTGCATCACGCTCCTTTACCGCAAGGTAATTGTTTAGACTGTTGGCTTTGTCTGCTTTATAACCCGTAACGATGCGTGAAGGTATGCCTACCATACGAGCCATAGTAACGAAGGAAGAGGCAAAGTGCACACAGTAGCCAAGACGTTTATCAAATATAAAGCTGTCAGTAGTGTTATTGATATCAAGTGGTTCTGGTTTCAAACTATAAGTTAAAGACTGGTTTTTAAAAAACATTACAAGGGCACCCGCTTTTTTTTCGGGAGTGTTAAACAGCTCTTTTATCTTTTGTGCTTCTTGATAGGTTTTTGGATTACGTTCTTTGTCAAAACTTGATGCAGCATTGAGTGTGTATTTATCTAATATATCATGAAATTTAGGACTTAATGCAGAGCTTGCAGCATAATGCATAGGTTCTTTGACAGGTTTTTCAACTGTACTTATCAGGTCTCTGTCTAAATCTGCATCTTTCACTGCACGTGAAGGCATATCCAACATGTAGATCCACTGTTTTTGTGTAGGGTATAAAGTGACTTTGTAGTCTATAATTTCTCCCTTTGTGGGATAATAAGGCTTACTGTCTCTTGTTATATATACAGGGAGTGGTTCCCAATGGTCTTTTTTATCTAGATAAAGCATACTTCCTCTAAAATAGAGACTGTTAGAAGCGGGCACTTCTTTGTCAAATCCTACTTCCATGACGATACGATCTGAAGGTACTAGTAGCGCTTTTCTGTCTAAAAACATCGTACCGTCATGCCCCATACGTTGTACGGTTTCACCTTTAAATCCATAGTTGGCATGGTCAAATGAGATACGAGGGAAGAAGATAAAAAGTACAACCACCCAAGGCAGTGAATACATAAACATGACCATGCTTGCACGGAAGCTCTCTATTATATCGCCTTGCATGCGGTGTGCGAGTATTAGCCACAGAAGGAAGAAGATCTCAAAAATGACATAAGAGAGCATCACAATACCATGAAAGAAAAATAATGAGAGTGCCAGGAATAAAACAGGGGAGAGCAGTAGGTAAAAGTTGATCTCCCTGGTGAGTCTTTGCATTGAAACAACAATGATCAGTACATACACCAGTAATTCAAGAAAAAGTTTCAAGCGAGAAAGACCCCTGAAAGAAAAGACACCGTATAGAGACAAGAAGAGTGCCAACATACCCATGAGAAAGACAAAAACAATGAGGTAGTTATGTGCCGGTGTTTTTTTTAAGTAAAGCAGTGCCAAGACCATGAAAGAAAATATCAACATAGGTACTTTTAGTACAAGCATTAAGGGCAAGAGTACGATGATGTACGCTATGTCTAAAAGACGTAAAGGAGAGAGTTTAATATCTTGCAAGGGTTTCAAGGATAACATCTGTACTCTCCTTTACTGAATTTAACAATTTGTTAGGCATTTGTATCATGAAAGGAAGGTTTCTTTTTTCACAGGCAAGTACCCATAAACAGAGTTGAGATAAACGTGCCTCATCATCTGCAGCTGCAGTATAAAAATTAAAAACCAGTTTAGGTGTTTGTGTTTCTTTGCTAAAGACCTTTACTGACAACTCTCCTTTTGCTACAGATGGCCAGTGGATATGGGAAAGTTTTTGAGACCCATCATAGGCACGTAATCCATCAAACTCTTTCTCTTCACCATAATACGTCTCTTCCTGGTCTAAAAAGGAATGTAAGGATACGCCTTTAGGCTCGGGGTAGACAATACCTTCATAAGTATCGTGTAACTTCATGACCAAACGTACCGTAGAGAGAGGGTACTTGCTTTCCAGATAGCAGTTTTTATGAGTGAACGTACCACGTTTTTTTGGTGTAAGAGGAAGTTGCAGAGTGGTTGATGTTTCACCTTTAAGTTGTTCCAGTTTTACAGAAGTTTTTTCATGATGGAGTGTAATAGACCATGATGTTGACGTTGAATGATTATCTATCTGCATAGAAATATTACCCTCTTTATGGACAAATAGACGTCCTGGTCGTACATAAAATGCTTCAAGATGCCCCAAGTTTAAAACACCTATGGGCCCAGCAGAAAATGCAAGAGAAAATACAAAAAAGAGAGTGATGTATACGAGGTTAAAATCATGCATATAGGCTTCCAAAAAAAGCCCGAAAAGCAATACCACTACAACAGCGCTGTAACGCGTTGCATGTTGGTCAATGCGTTTATATATCTGAACGAATGTGCGTAAAGATTTCATCATGTATACGTTTTGCTGTAGTGATACCTTCTGTAAACTTCAAACGGTGTGAACAGACAACAGGAGTGACTGCTTGCAGGTCATCAGCAGTTGCATAAGTACGACCTTGCAGCATGGCCCAAGATTTTGTCATAGCAGTCAAAGACAATGCTCCCCGTGTTGAAAGTCCATACTCAAATACGCCACTTACTCTAGTATGAGCGATGATCTCTTGAAGAAAATCAAGCAAAGTGTCACTGAGTGTGACCTCTGAAGCTTGTTTCATATAGGCATTTATCTGTTGGGAACTGAGTAGGGTATCAGATATGGTAGTACTGTGTCCTGTCTCACCTTTAAGGATCTCTCTTTCTGATACTCTGTCCGGATAGCCTATGCCAAAGGAACACATAAAACGGTCTAACTGAGAGGTAGGCAAAGGAAATGTACCTACCTCTTCATGTGGATTTTGTGTCCCTATGACGAAGAAAGGCTTGGGAAGTGTGTATGTTGTTCCATCTATACTTATGACACCTTCTTCCATAGCCTGAAGCAGTGCAGACTGTGTTTTAGGCATAGAACGGTTAATCTCATCAGCCAAAAGAAAAGAGGTAAAGACGGGACCTTTTTTAAAAATGAAAGAGCCTTCTTTTTGATTATAGTAATTTACACCGAGTATGTCGGATGGGAGCATGTCCGAGGTGAACTGTATACGAGCAAAGTCAAGACCTAAAACTTGAGAGAGATGTTTTGCCAAAGTGGTTTTTCCTACACCTGGAATATCTTCCAAAAGAAGATGACCACCTGCAAAAAAAGTGGCTAGTGACAAAGCTATGGTTTCCCTTTTACCCACCAGATGGGTTTCTATAGCGTCGATGAGTGGTTCAAATTCGGAAGTAATTGTATAATTCATAGAAATATCATAACGTAAGTTGTTTAAATTACACTCGAAAATTTTCTATTTTATTTTAAATAAATTTCTTGTATCTTATTGAGATTATTTAGGAAACTTGACACGAAGTGACTAAAGTTGTATAATAACTCATATTTAAACAATTTTAAGGAGTTATTCTATGAGTATATTAGAAAAATTAACAAATCAAATGCAAGGTACCATCGAGTCGGGTGTATCACTTGCTTTACATAATAAAAATCAGGAAGTAGACCCCATACATTTGATGTGGGCGCTACTAACAAACTCTGGTTCTATCTTACACCAGGCACTCAATAAAATGAATGTGGACAAAGCAGCCATAGAGTTAGAAACAAAAAGCATTGCCAATAAATTACCAACAGTTTCTACTGTGACAAAAGAGAATATTAAACTCTCACAAAATCTTGTGCGTACACTACAAAATGCTGAAGGTGTGATGACCGCAAACGGTGATCAGTATCTTGCTGTAGATGCATGGCTTATGGCAAATGTGGGAGAAAGTTTTATCCGTGATACGATGTCAAAATATCTTGATATCTCTGAGTTTGAAAAAACTTTGGAGAGTATTCGCGGAGGAAAACAGATAGACTCACAATCAGGTGATGAAACTTTGGAAGCGTTAGCGCAATACGCTGATGATCTAAACCAAAAGGCACTTGATGGCAAACTTGACCCAGTGATAGGACGTGATGAAGAAGTGCAACGTATGATGCAGATTCTCATTCGTAAGACAAAAAACAATCCTATTCTCATTGGTGAACCGGGTACGGGTAAAACAGCCATTGTTGAAGGACTTGCACAAAGGATCGTAAACAAAGAAGTACCGTTAAGCCTACAAAACATGCGTGTGATGAGTTTAGATATGAATAGACTCATTGCAGGTGCTAAGTATAGAGGAGAGTTTGAAGACAGACTCAAGTCTGTCATAGATGAAGTGAAAGAGTCTGGAAATGTCATCCTTTTTATAGATGAAATCCATACGATTGTAGGTGCAGGAGCATCTGAAGGTGGAAATGATGCCGCCAATATATTAAAACCCGCATTGGCGAGAGGTGAATTACATACCATCGGTGCGACAACTTTGAAAGAATATAGAAAGTACTTTGAAAAAGACACAGCATTGCAAAGACGTTTCCAGCCGGTTAAAGTTGAAGAGCCTAGCATCAATGAAGCCTTGCAGATACTCAGAGGTATTAAAAACAGACTTGAAGTACACCATAATGTGGTAATCACAGATGCTGCCTTGGTTTCAGCTGCAAAGCTATCTGATCGTTATATAACAGATAGATTTTTACCAGATAAGGCGATAGACCTTATAGATGAAGCTGCTGCAGAACTTAAAATGCAGATCGAGTCTGAGCCTACTGATCTTTCAAAAGCAAAACGTGAGATCTCTACACTTCAAGTTGAAAAAGAAGCACTTAAAATGGAAGAGAGTGATAAAAACACGGCCCGTCTTGAAGAGATTGAAAAAGAGTTGGCTGACATTGAAGAGAAACGTATGTCATTACAGAGCCAATTTGATAATGAAAAAGAGGTCTTTAACAAGATAGCAGAAGTGAAAAATGCTATAGAATCTCTCAAAACCCAAGCAGAACATGTGAAACGTGAAGGTGATTTCAACAAAGCTGCTGAAATTGAGTATGGACAGATCCCTGCAGAAGAAGTGAAACTCCAAAACTTAGAGGATAAATGGACGCAGATGATGTCTGAGGGTACATTGCTTAAAAACTCAGTGGATGAAGAGATGATCGCCAGTATTGTGAGCCGTTGGACAGGGATCTCTGTAAGTAAAATGCTTCAGGGTGAAAAAGAGAAGATACTTGCAATTGAAAGCATTCTCAAAGAAGAGGTAGTAGGACAGGACGAAGCACTCAAAGCTGTTGCACGTGCCATTAAGCGTAACAAAGCAGGGCTATCTGACTTAAACCGCCCTATAGGTAGTTTTATGTTCCTTGGACCAACAGGTGTAGGTAAAACACAAGTAGCCAAAACTCTTGCGAAATTTTTGTTTGACTCGGAGAAATCACTTATACGTATCGATATGAGTGAATATATGGAGAAACATGCTGCAAGTAGACTAGTTGGTGCACCTCCAGGATATGTAGGGTACGAAGAGGGTGGTCAACTCACCGAGGCAGTAAGAAGAAAACCTTACTCAGTAGTACTGTTCGATGAGATAGAAAAAGCACACCCTGATGTGTTCAATACACTCTTGCAAGTACTGGATGATGGTCGTTTGACAGATAATAAAGGTGTAACGGTTGACTTTAAAAACACTATTATCATCATGACATCAAACATTGCGTCAGACAAGATCATGACCATTACAGATAAAGAAGAGAGAAGAACAGCTGTAAATGATGAGCTCAAAAGAAACTTTAAACCTGAGTTCCTGAATCGTCTAGATGACCAGGTTATCTTTAATCCACTTGATATCGAAGCGATTACAAGTATTGTAGATATTTTATTTAAAAGTGTCCAGGCTAAACTTTCAGAACGTGATATCAGCATCACGTTGACTGATAATGCAAAAGCATATATCGCAGAAGCTGGTTTTGATCCTGTATATGGTGCTCGTCCATTGAAAAGAGCACTGTATGAAGTGGTGGAAGACAGATTGGCTGAGTTGATCCTTGAAGACAGAGTGGTTGAAGGTTCGTCAGTAGCATTTGATGTGGTTGGCGAGGAGATAGTAGTTAATATCTCTTAGTCTAATTCTAACAAAGACGTCAGCAGGGTACACTTTTTGTGAAGTGTACCCTGTTTTATATTTTGAAACAGTCTACATACTAGTTTTAGGATCTACTTTTTTACTCAAATGTTTGTAGGTATTATTTATTTCTCTTTTTTCTTTTTCTTTTTTCTTTTTTTTCTCTTTTTGATAGGTTCTGAAAGCCCTAATATTTTCTAAGTGTTTATCGTAGGTTGCCGTGAAGTTATGTGTACCGTTTTTGTTAAGCATGAAGAAAATATAGTCAGTTGTTGTTGGTTTCATGGAGGCTTTTAATGCATCTATGGTGACTGTACCTAGAGGATGAGGCGGTAAGCCTTTGTGTTTGTATGTATTATAGTCACTCTCATCACTCTTGATACGTTCTGGTGTAACAATAGTATGGGCATACAGTCCATAGTTTAATGTGCTGTCCATCTGAAGTCTCATACCTTTTTCCAACCGGTTATAGATCACTGAAGATATGAGTGGCATTTCGTCGATAGAGTTACTCTCTTTTTGGATAATAGAAGCGATGGTATGGACAATTTTTAGTTCTAATCGATCGGGTGTTTCTTTAAAATATTCTTTTGAAAATTCTTCTAATTTTCGTCTGGAATCTAAGAAAATATACTGCATCGTTGCATTTACATCTGCTTTACGTGCAATGGTATAGCGTTGAGCCAAGATATCTGCTTCCTCAAAATGTGCAAGACTTTTGTAGGTACTTAAAAGTTTTTCCTGATCAAGTTTCATATCATTAGCTAGACGGGCAGTCAATTCCTCTTTTGTTTCTCCTGCATAGACCACTACATCCATAAGTTCAT
The DNA here is from genome assembly GCA_023955225.1 of Sulfurovum sp. Lineage (GTDB taxonomy): Bacteria > Campylobacterota > Campylobacteria > Campylobacterales > Sulfurovaceae > Sulfurovum. The sequence goes on along the minus strand of JAGSGJ010000019.1, from coordinate 23,750 downwards.
CTGTTTTTTGTTTATAGAGATGCTGAAAAAATAAAAAGCGTCCATGTTCAGTCGGTTCAACACTGTACCAACCCTCATCAGGTGTTTTTCTGAGCCTTAACATCAGTTTGTCCATCCATGTGACTTCATAACCATTTGTTTTGAGTGTTTTCACAACGTCATCTATGTTTGAAGAGGGTATATAGAACGTTTTAGTTCCCCCATTAACAGGAACAAGATCATAGGTGAGGGGAATCAATAATAGTAGCATGAAGATTTCAAAGGTAAGAATAAAATGTCTGTATTTATCTGAAAGTATCTTTTTCATGAATGCCTATAATCTTATATGTGATTTTTACTTGATATTATATCTAAGTTGTAAAATTTGGTATGTATATGTGTCAAATTGTCATATAAATGAATTTTTATACTATAATCATACAGAGAAAAAGCATCTAAGAAGGAGATATATCGATGATTCCTTTTAATCATTTGGGTTGGATATTTAAGCATATAGGACCATCAATATATCCACGTAAAATACGTGAGTCACTTTGTAGCTTCTTAATACCGCTTTCAAAACGTGCTTTGGTATTGGACCTTGGTGCAGGAACAGGGATCATGACTGAATTTGCTTATGCCTGTAGAGAAGATCTTCGATTTACAGCGGTTGATCCTGCAGAAGGGATGCTGAAATTTTCTGCTGAATATATAGAAACACATAAAGCGCATGCGGAAACACTTCCCTTTGAAGAAGATAGCTTTGAGGCTATACTTATTGGGGAAGCGCTTCACCATTTTTCTGATGTAGACAAGTCCCTTCAGGAGATTGTACGTGTACTTAAAGAAGAGGGAAAACTCTTTATCTATGAGTTTGATTCGAGTACATTTATGGGCAAAAGTCTTTCAATAGCAGAAAAAATACTGGGTGAACCTGGGAACTTTTTTGCACCTGAAGTGTTAAAACAGATACTTGTAAGTCATGGTTTTGCAGTAGATATAAATCAATATGGATGGCGTTATACTATTTCCGGACAATTGCAGTCATCATAACAGAAGAGAGATTTATGCATTCTTTGCTAAAAATGCATTGAGCTGATTTGCAAAGGCATGCGCATCTTTTGTACCAAAAGCCTTTGGTCCTCCTGTCATCTCTCCACCTTCTCTAATGCTTTCCATCAGGTTTCTCATGGCAAGGTATTGTTTGATGTTATCTACGCTGTAGAGTTCACCTCTGTGGTCTATAGCATGGGCATCTTTACTTATGATCCTATCTGCCAAAGGGATGTCGGCAGTGATGACCAGGTCACCCACATTACATAACGATACGATATGATGATCCGCTTCATCTGCACCTTGATCTACGATAATGTATTCAATGTGTTTTGATCTGCCTATGTTTATCTGTTTATTGGCAATGACTTTTGTGGGGAGTGCGAGACGTTCTATGCTTCGTAAAACAATAGGTTTAAGAAGGTTTGGAAAGGCATCTCCATCGATGAAGAGGGTCATAGGATCTCTTTCACTCTTCCGACTTCACCTGTATTCAAACGTACCTTGACACCGTGGGGATGCGTAGGGGAATTGGTAAGGATCTTCTGTACTTTTCCATAGGTGAGTCTTCCTGTGGTTTGGTCCTCTTTCAGTACCACTCCCACATCCAGACCATACTTTATATTTGCTCTTTTTTGCCCACCTGTCATCTTTTATGCCTTTGGTTCGTAGTTTAGTGCTTTTTTGACTGTCTCTACTGAACAAAAGAAGAGTGCATCAAATACAGGGTTTAATTTTGTTGTATTATCATCTATCGTATCAAAAGGTTGGAAGAAAAAACCTGGTCCATCTTCTTTATGGGCTGGTTTTACATGAAAAACAATAGGTTTCAATGTACGAACAACATTAAGTATTTTTTTGTAGTTCTTTTCATCAGGTTTTGGTAGAAAATTGTCTTGTTCACTCTCATTTACGCGTGCTTTAAGCAAGAGTTGGAGTTTGTCATTAAAGATGACCTTATTCCATTTGATCGTACCTAGCTCAATGCTGAATTGATTACTACCTGCCGTAAGTGGATGAGGCTTGGTCTCACGGATCGCTTCTAGGAGTTGAAGAAAAAAGTTCTTTCCTCCGAAGTTGTTTGCACACTGTAAAAGTTTTTCATGATGAAGCTTTTTTTCTTCATCTGTTAAAGTATTGAAGTCGCACATAGCACTTCCTTATATTTTTTTGCAATTATACCCGAATTTATAGCTTGTATGTATTTTAGTTTGTATGGTTATAATCTCTTATGTTGAATGAAAAACGTATAGCCCGTATTGATGACTTATTGAGTAAAAAGCAACCTGATCTGCAAGTGATGCTGGACAATGTCCATAGTTCACAAAACCTTTCTGCCATCATCCGTTCAGCTGATGCTGTTGGTGTACTCGACATATATTATAGTACGAAAGAGAATGAAAGTCTTCGTATACATAAAACCATCACTCAGGGTGCACATAGATGGACGCATCGTTACCGTATGAATGATGATCACAAAGTGGCATTTTTAAAAGAAAAAAAAGCGCAGGGCTTTCAAGTGCTAGTGACACATCTTGAAGAACGGGCAGTTTCATTTAGGAAGATAGACTATACCAAGCCTACAATGCTTGTGATGGGAAATGAAAAAGACGGGGTCTCAGACGAAATAGTAGAGATGGCAGATGAAGTGATCATCATCCCTATGCAAGGCATGGTACAAAGTCTTAATGTCTCCGTAGCCACAGGACTCATACTCTATGAAGCACAAAGACAACTTGAAGATGCCGGTAGGTATGATACACCTCTGTTGAGTAAAGAAAAAAGAGAAGAGATAAAGGCTGCATGGATATATAGAGATACCATTGCACGCAAGAGTAAAGGTCAGATTCCATTAGAATTTAAAGAAGAGATCATAGCTTTCTAATCTACACGATAGATACACATTTCTACACTATGATATAAAAAATAAAGGATTCACATGTTAAATAAAACAAAATATTTAGGTTTGGCAGTTGCAGCATCTTCAACATTGTTCTTTTCGGGTTGTGCTCCAGTACAACCAGGATATTATGATAATGGATATTACGACTCGAGATATTATAATCCAGTTCCATACTCGAGTGTTAGAATATCTCTTTCTAGCTACTCTTATCCATATTATTATGGTGTGCCTTACTATTATCTAAGTGGGGTTTATTATTATGGTGGGTATTATAAAAATGGGTATTATTACTATGGAAATCGTAAATTCCGTCATGGACACTACTATCATAAAAATTATCGTTACTATGATGGACGCCGTTATCGTGCAGTAAATGGAAACTATGGACACTACAGCAGTAGAAGCATTTATCAACGTTCAAGTCATTACAGAAACCGTGATCGTAACCGTAATTATAATAGAGACAATATCAGAACAAAGACCAGAGTAAACCAGAATGGAGAACGTGTCAGAACAAAGACAAGAGTAAACCAGAATGGAGAACGTGTCACAACAAAGACTAGAGTAAACCAGAATGGAGAACGTGTCAGAACAAAGACAAGAATAAACCAGAATGGAGACCGTGTCAGAACTAAGACCAGAGTAAACCAGAATGGAGACCGTGTCAGAACTAAGACCAGAGTAAACCAGAATGGAGAGCGTATCAAAACAAAGACCAGAGTTAACCAGAATGGAGAGCGTGTCAAAACAAAGACCAGAGTTAACCAGAATGGAGAACGCGTCAGAACAAAGACCAGAGTAAACCAAAATGGAGAACGCGTCACAACAAAGACTAGAACAAAAGTTCGAACAAATAATAGAGATAATGTTAAAACAAAAACCAGAAATACCATCAAAACAAATGATAAAAATAATGTCCGCACTCGCAGCAGAAATAATGATAAAGATGAAGACAGAGAAAGAAGAGAGAGATAAAACTAAATGATAGAATACATTAGCGAATTCCACCTCTTATGAGGTGGAGCAAATAAACTTATTTTAACTTTCCATTTCCATAGTGTTCAAATAGATAGTCTGTAGTTTCTTTTGCCGCAGCTTCATCCATAGGTGCTTTAAAGTGTACTATCATCTTGTCTACTTTCCCACGCCAAAACTTTTTAGACTGTCTTCCCTGATTTGTGATATATCCAAAAGAGTGACACATAAGACAATGTGTTTGAATCGCATCAAATCCTTTTCCCATTTTGATCGGGAACGCTACATAAGGTACTTCTACATTTTCTTTGACCTGTGCAAAAAGAGGTGATGCAAGTAGTGTTGCAATTAATATTAATTTTTTCATTATATTACCTCCACAGTAACTTCATCGATACCGTTATATTTATATCCACCATGATTCCATTTGATATCTTTAGCAAAAGGTTGTTCTTGACCTATCTTATTGATAGCTTTTGTCATGATAGTTACTTTACCAAATGTTGTTGGTTTATATGCAAATCTAAAGGCTCTGTAGGCATAACGTCCAAGCTTACCATCATCAAGTAGGGCTTTGTCCCAAGTTTTACCTCCATCTGTAGAAACAAGTACATCTTGAATACCATGACCATCATCCCATGCAACACCACGTACAACAACGTGTGACTTATGATTGATAACTGAGTCTTTTGTAGGGTATCCGATCACAGACTTCACATTCATCTTTTTGATCGGCTTCGTCTTTTTAAACTTTTTCTCTGGTGTTTCTGACTCTGTTTCATTGTCTGGTACACGATAGGCAACATCCATAAAGAAGAGTTTTTTGTATTCATTGGTTACTGTGATGTTAGATAGCATTTTTACCCATGAGTCAGAGTAGTACCCTGGAAGTACAAGTCTGAGAGGGTAACCGTTAAGATATGGTAGATCTTCACCATTCATCTCATAAGCAAGAATCACATTGTCATCAAGCTCTGTAAGCTCAAGTTCACGTATGAATTCAGGTGTTTCATAGTAAGCGGCTCTCTCAGAACCATTAAAACCGATCCATGCAGCATCTTTTTCTAGGCCTGCCTTATGAAGAATATCAGACAACCTTACACCTTTCCAAGTAGCACAACCCATAGCTCCTGAACCCCACTGGATACCACCAGCAATAGGTTTAAACGCAGAACGACTGTTTCCTCCACATTGGAGTACAGCTGTTACTTCTACTTGTTCAAACTTTGTTTTAAGATCATTAAGTGATATGTGAAGCTCTTTCTTTACAAGTCCGTTGATGTGGATACTATACGTATCCGGATCAATGTGCGTAGGGATATCTGGCATATGCCAACGTACAAAAAACTGATCATTTGGTGTAAGTACAGAGGTAAAAACATCTCTAGGTGTTTCCAACAAAGGAGGTCTATCAGAATACATGATCAGTGGTCTTTTTTCAGGAAAAGCAACCGGTGATATTTTTCTGTTATCAATAGGCTGAACTGTTTCTCCAGCCTCTAGCGTACTAGTCCCTACAGCTGCTGCACCAGCAGTAACTATAGCTTTTTTAAAGAAATCTCTTCTTTCCATAAAATACCTTTCAGTGTGTGATAATAAATTAAAATACTAATTATTCATTGATGTAATTATGGGAGAATATCACTTAATAGATACTGAAAATAGGGTTTATAGAGCGTAGTTTAGTACGAATTTACATCTTAATTTATAATCAAATGTTTCATTATCAATCATATTTACTTATGAAAATAAATATATTGATATATATGATGTTATTTATGAAGATTCTATTGTATTGTATGATCGATCACCTGCATCTCCCAAGCCTGGCATAATAAACTTATTTTCGTTAAGGTTATCATCTATCTGTGCAATAAATACTTCTACATTCGGATGTTTTTGTTCAAGGATGGCTATTCCTTCTGGAGATCCAATAAGATTGAGTGAAATAATCTTTTTAGGTGATTTGGATTCAATGAGAGATATTGCATCGCATAGTGATCCTGCTGTTGCTACCATTGGATCAACGATAATGACAGTTTTACCTTTACATTCAGGGATACGGTCATAGTAAAGAATACTCTGATGGGTATTTTCATCACGTTTCATAGCGAGAAATCCTGATGATGCATTAGGAAAAAGTGCAGTAACAGCCTCTATCATAGGGAGTCCTGCACGTAAAATAGTAACGAAAAGTAAATCTTCTTCTTTTATAAATCCAAATTTTTGTTCACCATGCCAAGTTGTAATAGTTTGATCTTCAAGTGTCTGAGTTTTGAGTGCCTCATACACTAGCAGTCGAGACAGTTCTTGAACAATATGCCGAAAACGTAATGCATCTGTTTTTGTTTCTCTCAAATGATTCACTAAAGTTTTTGCAACAGGATTGGAAAGTTTATTGATCATAGTAGACCTTTTATTTTTGTATATTTTATTATACCAAAATTCAATATCCAGCTTAGATTTCTTTTGGATATTAAAATCCTGAAATAATTTGAAAACCTAATAGGGTGAGATTAAGAATAATGGCTATGACAGGTATAGCCATATGATAGGTTCTTATCCCTTGAGGATGAGGCTCTTTAATTTTAATACGTATCAGTGAAACATTTATAAGTGTGAAGATAATGAAGATCATGAAGCTGGTGGACTGAGCCAACGTAAGGATGGGGAATAGTGTAGCCAGAAGGAATACCAGTAATCCAGCAAGAATAGTAGCATTGATAGGTGTACTTGTCTTTGGATGGACGATTCCAAGAAAGTTTGGTAACCAACCTTGGATACTCATACCATAGAAGATTCTTGAAGCCATGATAATTTGAATGAGTGCGCCATTAATGACAGCAAACAAAGCAATAGTACTTAGAATAGTTGCTTTGGAATGTGTAGCAGTTTCATAAACTTTCGCTAATGGTGCTTTAGAGCCAGCCAGTTCACCTGCAGGTACTACCGATATTGAGACTAAGGCAATAGTAATATAAAAGAGTGTGGCTATGATAAGTGTGATGATGATAGCTTTTGGCATAGTGCTGGAAGGCTCTTTAACCTCTTCAGCAATGTTAACCATATCTTCAAAACCTATAAAAGCATAAAAAGCTAAAAATGCACCCAAGATAATAGCATGAATCAGTGTGAAATTCATAGGTGGTATAAAGGTTTGTATATCCCATGAGATATGATTAAACCCTACATAAATAACCATACTAAGACCAAAGCTTTCGATCAATGTGAGTAGTGCAGTGATTATAATAGATTGGGAAATACCCCATATTGCTATAGAACTTATGAGTATAACAACTATCAGGGTGGTTATAATCTCAGGAGTCTCTATGAAAGTACTCAAGTATCCATGAAATCCATCTAAAATGGTGGCAGATGAGAGTAGACCTGTAAGAGCAACGCTGAGACCTATAAGTGTAGAGAGAATAGGGCTGTTAAATCCCGCATTGATATAAAGTGCTTCTCCTGCACTCATAGGATATCTTGCACTAAGTTCAGCATAGGTAAGAGCTGTAAAAGAGACAACAACACAGGCAAGAAGAAAGGAGAGAGGGATATACACCCCGGCTATACCTGCCACCTCACCTATAAGCACATAAATCCCTGCACCAAAGATATTGCCCAATCCATAAAAAACGAGCATGGGCAAAGTAACATTACGTTTTAATTTGGATTTATACTCACTGTTCATCTTTTCTCTTTACTGTTATTTACTCATAACAGTATATTACAATCTAATGAATATACAAAATAGACGTAGTCTTAGTTGACCTTTGTAGCTTTTAAAGCTAGAATTAGACTATATAGAGTGTATAAAGGTTAGAAATGGCAACAAAAAAAGCAAAAGATACACCGAAAATCAAGAAAGCTAAAATTGGTTTTGATGATATTGTAGGACACAAACAGATCAAAGACCGTCTAAAAGGGATTATTAAGATCGTTAAAAATCCAGAAATGCTTGAACGTTTTGATACGCCTGTTCCCAAAGGATTACTTATATATGGTCCTGTTAGCGTAGGGAAGTGTATGCTTGCTAAAGCTTTTGCAAAAGAGGCCGGGCTCTCTTACATGGAAATATCGGGTTCTAATCTTTTTGAACTTGACTATATTAAAGATGTGTATAAAATTGCTTCAAAAAATGCACCATGCGTGGTGATTTTGGAAGATATAGATATCAAAGGCATTATGCAAGGTGCCATTACCAATGTGTCATTTTCAGATATCGCTAAAGTACTGGAATCTATCAATGAGATGGTATTTACCATTGCTACAGCTGAGAACCTCGAGGACATAGATCCTGTTCTTACTTCATCCCAGAAGCTTGATTATTTACTCGAAGTGTTAGAACTCGATAAAGATGCTAGACGTTTTTTTATAGAAAAGATCATGGAAAAACCTCATGATCCAACGATAGATGTTGAACGTATTGTACGTTATATTGCAGGTATGAGTGCATTAGAGCTTGAAAGGCTTGGACGTATGGCTGCACTAAGCGTTGTGGAACAAGAGAAAGAGTTGATTACAGAAGAGATACTCATAGAACAGATCAATATCATCAAGTACGGGCATAAGATAGAAAAACAGATGGTTAAAAATCTTGAAGAGGAACGTAAGATGACGGCCTATCATGAAGCCGCACATGCTGTCCTTTCTGTTTTACTTTTACCCCATATCAAAATTGAACAGGTTACCATAGCACCACGCAGTAAAATGCTCGGTTTTGTCTCTTACAATGATGAAGATCAGCTATCTAACATCACCAAAGAAGAGTTGTTCTATGATGTTTGTGTATTGCTTAGTGGTCGTGTATCCAGGGTCAAGAAAAAAGGAAATGAACATATGGACAGTGGTGCAGCAAATGATCTTTCTCAAGCCTCACTACAAACTTATGCTGCTATTACAAGCCTTGGAATGGATAAAGAACTGGGATATATCAATCTAAATGCTATAAATACTTTAGATAACTATTTCCTGGAACAACAAATTGAAAAAAGATTTTTGCACTGGATGCATGTCGCAAAACAGCATACAGAAAAATTGGTTGATGAGCATTGGGAGAAGATAGAGGCCTTGGCATTGAAGCTTATAGAACAAGAGATAGTAGAAAGTACTGAACTCGCTACTATAGTTGGTGATAAAAAGATTGTAAGTGTGATACCTGATAGTCTATAGTATAGGATATTTTAAAAGAAGAATTTATACTGTGTTGGATGTTATATGATTTTCTGTACAATAAAATATGGATGTACATAATTTCTTTCTGATTCTTTTTTTAATTTTAGTGACCGCCAGGATCTTGGGAGAGTTGTTTGCTCGTCTAGGAATCCCTTCTGTATTGGGTGAGTTGAGTGCAGGTATACTTCTTGGTGTCTCAGGATTTGGAATTATCGAAGTAAATGATGTACTTAAAGTACTTGCAGAGATCGGTATTCTTCTTTTACTCTTTGAAATAGGGTTAGATACTGATATGCAGCGTCTTAAAGATGCAGGGGGAAAGGCTATTATTGTTGCATTATTTGGTGCCGCATTTCCTTTTATTGTTTCTGCTCTTGTTTCCTATTATCTATTTGATCTTACTCTTGTTGTTTCTTTTTTCATTGGGGGTACTCTGACTGCAACGAGTATAGGTATAACTATGCGTGTGTTAAAAGATCTTCAAAAAGAACATACAAATGTAGCACAGATCGTCATTGGTGCAGCAGTGATCGATGATATTTTAGGTGTAATACTTCTTGTGTTTATCTATGACTATGCCGTCACGCAAAAGTTAAGTATAATCAATACCTTGAACACCACGGTATTCATTTTACTCTTTCTCCTGATTGCTCCTGCTTTTGCCAATTTTGCCTCTGTTTTTATGAGAAAATTTGATGAACATAAAAAGGTACCTGGTTTTATCCCAACGATTATTATTTCTCTCATCGCACTTTTTGCTTATCTTTCACATCTTTTTGGTGCACCTGAAATCTTAGGTTCATTTGCTGCGGGTATTGCACTTTCAAGACGTTTCATACTTCCTTTTGGTATGGGGTTGCAACATGATAAAATATTTTTAGAAAAAGTAAAAAGTTCCATAACCCCTATAGCACAAATGTTCACGCCTATATTTTTTGTGATGGTTGGATTATCAATGAATTTAAAGGTCATAGATTTTACTTCGACCAACTTTTGGTCTTTAGCACTTACATTTCTGTTTATTGCAGTGATTGGAAAATATATAGGCGTTTTATTCCTTAGGAAAACGAGTGCATTAAAAAAAGCATTGATAGGTATTGCAATGATTCCACGTGGAGAAGTAGGGCTCATTTTTGCAGAGGTAGGGCGTATAAACGGCATACTCGATAATGAAATCTATGCCGTATTGATCTTTGTCATCATTGTTACTACCATCGCACCACCATTTTTACTCAAATGGCTTTTTAAATATGAGAAGGGGTAACCTTCATACACATATGCAGGGAAGTGATTAAAAGGAATACTTGATGGTTAGAGTAAAGAGATTCAACTATGGGAATCTCTTCATATTTAAGTGTATAAAAATTATTTGAGCGAGGACTTAAATCTTTTTTCCATAGATATCGCTTCATCTCTTCCATACACAACAATCTCGCAATCCACTTTTATCTTTTTATCACTGATCTTATCTGGATAATCAACAAAACTCAAAATATGTTTTATACAGTTTATTCTTGCCTTTCTCTTATTATCACTTTTAACAATGGTCCAAGGCGCTGTTTTTGTATGTGTAGCACTCAGCATCATGAATTTCGCAAGTGAGTATTCATTCCACAATCTTTGAGACTCTTTATCTACAGGCGAGAGTTTATATTGTTTTAAAGGATCAGTTTCTCTGGCTTTAAATCTTCTTGCCTGTTCATCTTTAGATACAGAAAAATAAAATTTAAACATTTGAATATCTTCATCTACGATCATCTGTTCAAACTCTGGCGCATCTTTTAAGAACTTATGATGTTGTCTCTCTGTACAAAAACCCATAACAGGTTCAACCATTGACCTGTTATACCAACTTCTATCAAAAAGAACGATCTCACCAGCACTTGGAAGGTGCTTAGCGTATCGTTGAAAGTACCATTGAGTGGTTTCTTTATTATTAGGTTTTTCAAGGGCAACTACTCTTGCACCTCTTGGATTTAGATGTTCGGTAATTCTTTTTATAGTACCACCTTTCCCCGCAGCATCTCTACCCTCAAAAATCATTAAGATCTTAAGACCTTTATCTTTCACATGATTTTGAAATTTAAGAAGTTCAACTTGAAGTCTCTTTAATTCTTTATCATAGGCTAAGGTTTCTTTCTTGACCCAAATTTGAACTTTTTCTTTGTTCTCTGTTGTCTTTTTATTCTCTAGTGTCTTTTTCATATTGTTCCTTTATAATCGGATTAACCTATAAATTTCCCACCGCTTGTTCGTTGTGCTTCCATGATCTCTATCTCTCTGGCACCAGAGATGACGATATCAGGATTAAGTGAATAGTCAAGGCTCTTATCTCTGTCTTCATAATTGATCGAGTTCAAGATGACTTTGAGTGCTTCTAATCTTGCCTGTTGCTTATCATTTGATCGTATAACAGTCCATGGTGCATTATGAGAGTGGGTCTGTTTGATCATATTATATTTTGTCTTCGTAAAGTCATCCCATCTGTCTTGGGCCTGTACATCAATTTCACTGAGTTTCCATTGTCTAAGCGGATCTGTCTTTCGTCTCTCAAATCTTCTAGCCTGTTCATCTTTGGTAACAGAAAAATAAAGTTTAACGAGAATAATTCCCTGACGTGTAAGATCTTTTTCAAAACCTTTGACGCCTTTCATAAAATCATCATATTCTTTTTGAGTACAGAAACCAAAAACAGATTCTACCATGGCTCTGTTGTACCAACTTCTATCGAAGAGGACGATCTCTCCACCTCTTGGAAAATGTGAAATATACTTTTGGTAAAACCACTGTGTCTTTTGTTCTTCTGTCGGTTTTCCTAATGCTACAATACGATAATGTTTTTCATTCATATACCGTGTAACTCTTCTAATAGTTCCACCTTTACCTGCCGCATCACGACCTTCAAAAAGTATGATCATCTTTTGATTTGTCTCTTCAATATGTCGTTGAAGTTTGATAAGCTCAGCCTGATAAGGTTTTAGTACCTGCTCATTCTTTCTTTTTTGTTCTGCTTTATTCTCAGAACTTTTTTCTGCTTTTGCCTCTTTATATGTGTTGATCAATTCATCTAAAGAGATTTCGTTACCATCTATTTCTACTATATTATTCCCTATCATTTTTACACCTTTTAAATTTTACTATCTTTTGTTTTATCGTACTATTTTTTAGAATAAAGATCATGTAGAATCTTTTTTCCTTTTTTTATTTGACAAGAAACAATTTCAAGTTCTTCTTCTAACTCTTTTTTTTCTTTTTTCTTTAAAGTGGTTTCTAGTGACTTATTAATGCTTTTTTTTCTGCTATTTAGCTTCTTCAAAAGATCTTTAAGTGATTTCTTTTTACCCTCTATCTCATAATCATTTAATCCCAGCGTGTGTTTAACGTGCTTAATAAATTTTTTAATACCCATTAATCATCCTTTTTTTCTAAAATTTCTTTAATATCATCGTCGTTCATTGCCATCTCTTCATTTAAGCTTACAACACTACTACTTCTGTCAGTAAATGTGACTTCAGTCATTGCTATAAGGTTTTTACTTATGTCATAGGCATAAGCACTATCATTCATAAGTGATGTTGCCATTTCATTTGTAATTAACCCATTTCTTATCAGCTTATCTAGTGTTCCATTGGCAAGAACATCGTATTTCTCTGTATGTACTTTAGCTTTTGAAAGTAAGACTAAAGTGACATCTTCTTCTTCTGTTGTTGAAACAATGTTGATATTTCTTAAAAGCTCAGCCAAATCTCTTCTAATAAGATCGTATTGCTCTTTGATATGTGTATTGGTACTGTTTGCATACTTGATCAAGTTCTTTTGCAAATGTTTCGTATCTTTCACTGCTTCTACCAGATCTCTATTTGCAAGTTTAAGTTTATACAGTACTTCAATGTCTTTTGGAGACATATCTGCTTGGGCCCGTGTAGAGAAGTCTATAATTTCACCATAGATACCTTTTATTTTATGATTATAAAAATCATCTATATTGATAGGACTTGTGCTATATACATCCTTAACCACTACCTCTAAAGGGATAGAAGATACGATATTGCTTCGTTTTAAATTCAACCCATGAGTGATGATCTCAAAAGCATTTTCATAGAGATGCTTTGTCTCTCTAATGATCGCCGCCATAGAAGTAGATGGAAGCTCTAGTACTGAATCATTAAGATATTTAGCATGATCAAAACCTAAATCCGATTTTGATGTCTCTTCGTTAAGTACAGACTCAAGAAAAGTCACAAGTTTATTTATAAAAGGTACCATTACCAGTACACCGATAACATTAAATATCGTATGAAAAACAGCAAGTTTCAGAGTATAGTCATCATTGGCAATACCAATATAAGCACTGATCGAATCCACTGAATACATCAGTTGATGGATAAATACAATGGCTATAAGTCCAGTTACACCATTAAATATCAAGTGTGCACCGGCCAGCTGTTTTCCAACGATATTTGAACTCATTGCACCAAGAATGGCCGTAATCGTTGTACCAATATTTGCACCAATGGCCAAGGCCAGGGCATTTTCATAACTAATCTGTCCTGCTGCAAGAGCAGTAATGATCAAAACAAGCGTAGCATGTGAGGATTGCATAATAACTGTAGCAAATACACCAATTCCTGTAAAGATAAAGAGGCCCTTATAGCCTGTGACTGCATAACTTGCCAGATCAATCGTGTCTTTAAATGCTTCAAATCCATCTTTCATGTAGTGAATACCTAAAAATAAAAATCCTAATCCTGCAAGTACATATCCAAGTCCTTTGAGTGATTTTGATTTTTGAAAGATGAGTATCACACCAAATACAAGCATAGGCATAGCGTAAGCAGAAATTTTTACTTTCAGTCCTAGCCCGGCAACAAGCCATGCACCTGTTGTCGTTCCGATATTGGCACCAAAAACAATCCCTATACCTTGTGCAAGACCGATGAGTCCTGCACCTAAAAATGAGATGGTAAGTACGGAGACCAATGAACTCGATTGCATGATTGTAGTCGTAAGAATACCAAAACCGACACTTTTATAGAGTTTATCGGTTGAGTTTTGTAGTATCTTTTCTAGCGTGCCTCCAGAAAAGGCTTTAAAACCTTGTTCAAGAGACAACATACCAAATAAAAAGATAGAAACACCAGCCGATATTACTTTAAAATCTGGACTTATCCAAAATCCATAGGACAAAATTCCTAAAATTGTAGGTAATAATATTTTCTTTAACATTAAAGCACGATCCCTCTGATCATAAAGAATATTGCTGCTGAAATTACAGCTGCTGCTGGAACAGTGATAACCCAAGCAGCGATAATTTTTTTAACCGCATCTCTTTTTACATATTTGACTTTTTCGACACTTTTAATATGTTTCTTAGATGCTTTTATCTTCTCTTCTTCTTCATCAATAGCTTTATAAAGTTCAACAACTCTTTCATAATCTGCTTTTGTTTTATCTGTTTTGTCTTCTAATGTTTTAAGTTCATTGGTATATGCTTTTAACAATTTTTTCTCATCTTCAATATTTGTCTGTTCTTTTTCGATGACTACTTCTTGTCCTGTTAAAGCAAGATATTCTCTTAAGAAACCAACACCAAAAATACCACCCACTGCAATATGGGTTGAAGATACAGGAAGGCCCAATTGAGAAGCGATAATAACTGTAATAGCAGCTGCCATTGCCACAGAGAAGGCTCTCATTTGGTCTAATTCTGTGATCTCGCTACCGACTGTTCTAATCAACTTTGGTCCATAAAGAGCAAGACCAAGTGCAATACCAATTGCCCCGACAGCCATAACCCACAATGGAATACCTGCTTTTGCAGAAATTCCGCCAGTCATAACTGCATCATTGATCGCAGCCAATGGTCCGATGGCATTCGCAACATCGTTCGCACCATGAGCAAAACTTAACAGAGCTGCTGCAAAAATGAGTGGCACCGTAAATAAGAGGTTAATAGCAGCTCTTGTATTTTCAAGATCAGTTGCTCTCTTGGCAACTGTTTTCTTCACTATAATATAGACAATCCCAGCAATGATAAGTCCAAAAATTGCTGCTATAAGGAAAGAAGGTTTTTTAGCATCTGGGAGAAACACTAAAACATCGACGATCGAAGGCCAGATCTTTTTGAGACCTTTGAGCGTTAAATACGTAACAAATGCCCAAGACATAATCGCTACGAAAATAGGTACCCATTTCTTAGCTGCTGTTATTTTATCTTCTTGATAGACCATCGACTTTTTAATAGCAAATAAAAATGCAGCTGCAATAACTCCACCTAACACAGGGGAGATAACCCATGAAGCAGCTATTTTCCCCATTGTACCCCATGCTACAATACTAAATCCTGCTGAAGCAATACCTGCCCCCATAACGCCACCAACGATTGAGTGTGTGGTTGAAACAGGCGCTTTCATCATCGTTGCAAAATTTAGCCATAGTGCAGCTGCCAAGAGTGCTGCCATCATGGCCCAGATAAACGGATCAACGTTACCACCAAAGGCATCTATATTGATAATACCTTTTTTAATCGTTTTAACAACATCTCCACCCGCAATAAATGCACCACCAGCTTCAAAGATAGCCGCGATAACAATAGCACCTCCCATTGTAAGTGCTTTTGAGCCAACTGCCGGACCTACATTGTTTGCAACATCATTTGCACCAATGTTCATAGCCATATAAGCACCAAATAGTGCTGCAATAGCCAAAAATACATTATTGGGTATTGATCCTGTGCTTAAGAAGCTGTAGGTTAAAACCGCAACCATAAAAAAGAGTGCAAACCCAAGCCTCATAAAATCAATTCCGCTACTTTTCATTGCCTCTTTTTCCATCTTCTTTGCTACTTGTATCATTTCCATTTACGCTATCCTTATCATATGTGTATTCTTATAGTATACTCCTACTAATCTTAGTAGTTATAATAAAATAGAGTCATAAGTGAAGTTTAATTTATTTTACATTTAAAAATATATAAAATAAAATTTATGTTATACTATTCTATAGCCGTAAAGGTTTAAATATATTAAAATTAAAAAAGGGTTGTTATGGAAGTTGTTTATATAGTTGTTGGTATTATAATTGGGGTAGCAGGTGCACTTTTTCTTGATGTAAATAGGTTTACTAAGAAGGTTGAAGAAGAAGAAGAAAAAGTTGATACTAAAGAAGAGCATAACGAGAGAAAATAAATAACTCAGAATTTTTCTCGTTCCAAAATATATTTTTTGGTCGAGAAAATATTATGGAATTGCTTTAATCACTCTCTCACAAAAAACTTCAAATTCAGGTAAATTCAAATTATTTTCACGCTGTTTCGTTCCCCACATAGGTTCAGGAAAATAACTGTCCTCTTCAAAACGTGCCATAATGTGCCAATGAACATGAGGCATATAGTTACCGAAACTTGCTATATTGATCTTCTTAGGATTATAGTAGGCTAGCATCTCTTTCTCTATAGTGTCTAAAAGGTCGTATATTTCAAATTTTATCAACCCTGGCACTTCACTCATCTCTTTGTAAGGATGTTGAGTAAATATTTTAAGCCAAGGAATTTCACTCTGTTCTACTTCTATCCTGATATTATTATTTTCATAGATCACTGACATTAACGTATCCTTCTTAGTGCGTATTTTCCAAGCCTGTAAATATATGAGGCTTGCTTGGTTTCTTTTATCGGTTCTATGATGACATCTGCCATCTCTCTGGCAAAAGATTCATCATATGCTTCATTGCTTAGATTAGCCGAAGTCGTATAAGCCCATTTGAGACGGTCTAAGAGCAATAAGTGATGTTTATCTTGTATTACACGGTAAGAGTGTCCATTTGGCATAATAAACGTTGTTTTTTTTGCTCTACGAACTCTATTTTTATGGTTTTGTGGTACACGTGTAAATGTTTTGAGTGTATGTAGTGAGTTTACAGCTTTGATGTAGTGCTTGTGAGGAGGGCGTTGTTTGATCTCTGTGAGTTTGTCTGCATTTTGCGAGACAAAACCGATGGTTGTATCGGTTTGAGTAAGGAAAACTTTATCTTTTAACATCAAATGCCTTTGTATATCCCAGTGTGCCCGTAGGAAATGCCCTTGGAGGTGCAAGCACGAGGATGATGAGAGATTAACTTAAATAGTCTTGCAATGCTTTTGGCTCAAGTTCACCACTTGTTGCCTTAAGTTCTTTTATTGCAGATGCTGTTGCTTTTGCAGCGGCTAAGGTAGTGAAATACGCTACATGGTTAGCAAGAACAGATTGCCTGATGGTTCTTGCATCATCTTTACTTGCTTTATTGTCTGAAGTGTTGATAGCCAATGCTATCTCTTCATTTTTGATCATATCATCAATATTTGGACGACCTTCAGATATCTTGAGTACTTTTGTTGACGTGACTCCTGCCGCTTCTAGTGCAGCATGTGTTCCTGATGTAGCAACAATTTCAAATCCGAGGTCTGTAAACATTTTACCTACTTCACCAGCTTGTGCTTTGTCATTCTCAGTAAGAGAGATGAAGAGTTTTCCCTCAAGAGGGATGTTGTTCTTGCTTGCAAACTGACTTTTGGCAAAACTCATACCGAAAGTATCAGAAATACCCATTACTTCACCTGTTGATTTCATTTCTGGCCCCAAGATAAGGTCAGAACCTGGCAGTTTGTTGAAAGGGAAAACAGCTTCTTTAACGGCTACATGACCTTTAAGGGTTGGTTCCATGATCTTTTTATCAAAGTTCACTACATTAAATGTATCATAGAACTTAAGTGCTTCTTTGAGGTCACCTTGAATCATCACTCTGGTTGCAACTTTAGCAAGAGGTACACCGGTTGCTTTACTGACAAAAGGTACGGTTCTAGAAGCTCTAGGGTTTACCTCAATAAGGTAAATATCACCTTTATGGATTGCATACTGAATATTCATAAGGCCAACCACACCAAGACCAAGTGCGATTTTCGCTGTTTGTTCTTTTACTTCATCTTGAAGTGCTTCAGAGATAGAAACCGGAGGAAGTGAACATGCAGAGTCTCCAGAGTGAATACCTGCTTCTTCAATATGTTGCATCACTGAACCAATATACACATCTGTTCCATCACAAATAGCATCTACATCCAGTTCGATAGCATTGTCAAGGAATTTGTCTACAAGAACAGGAGCATCGTTAGATACACTTACAGCTTCATCCATGTATTGTCTAAGTTCTACATCACTATATACAGTACGCATACCACGACCACCAAGTACAAAACTTGGACGAACAAGTACAGGGTAACCTATACGGTTTGCGATAGCCATCGCTTCATCTTTAGCAAATGCAGTACCGTTGTCTGGTTGTTTAAGTCCCAGCTCATCTATAAATGTAGAGAATTGTTCTCTGTCTTCAGCAAGGTCAATAACCTTTGCAGTCGTTCCAGATATCTTTGCTCCAATAGCGGTAAGGTTTTTAGCCAATTTAAGCGGTGTTTGTCCACCAAAGTGCACGATAACACCATCTGGCTTTTCAAATTCAATAACATTCCTTACATGTTCAAAATCGATAGGCTCGAAGTAAAGGACATCAGAAGTGTCATAGTCTGTAGAAACTGTTTCAGGGTTACAGTTATACATGATCGACTTAACCCCCATGTCTTCAAGTGCAAAGGCAGCATGTACACAACAGTAGTCAAACTCAATACCCTGACCAATACGGTTAGGCCCACCACCAATAATAAGTACCTTTTTATCATTAGACTCAGGTGATTCTTTTTGAGGAAGTTTTGTAATGTTCGTTGTAGAATACAGGTAAGGTGTGAGTGCTTTAAATTCTGCGGCACAAGTATCTACTTCGTTATACTCAAGTACTACACCGGTTTTTTCTCTGGCATTATAGATGTCATTTTCTGTAAGGTTAAGACCTTCTTTTTTGCTAATGACTTCAGCGATCATAGCGTCAGAGAAACCTTCACTTTTCACTTCTCTAAGACGTGTAGCATTAGAGAGCAGGGCAATGTCCATCTCTTTTTCACGAAGTGCTAGTTCTTCAAGTTGATAAAGGTACCATCTGTCTATTTTAGAAAGGTCAAAGATAGCATCCACAGTCATACCACGTCTAAGTCCTTCAAATACATAAAGCATACGGTTCTCATTTGGACGTCTGATCTCTCTAACAAGCTCTTCACCATCACATTTGATAGGATTAAATCCGATAAGTCCGGTTTCAAGCGAGCAGAGTCCTTTTTGGACAGACTCTTTAAACGTACGACCTATACTCATGACTTCACCTACAGACTTCATTGCAGTTGTGAGTGTAGAGTTTGCAAGCGGGAATTTCTCAAAAGTAAATCTTGGAAGTTTTGTTACAACATAATCGATGACTGGTTCAAAACTTGCAGGTGTTCCTGTGATATCGTTAGTGATCTCATCAAGCGTAAATCCAACTGCAAGGAGTGTAGCCACCTTAGCGATAGGATAACCTGTCGCTTTTGATGCAAGAGCAGAAGAACGACTTACTCTTGGATTCATTTCGATAACGATCATACGTCCTGTATCTGGACAGATAGAGAACTGTACATTTGATCCACCGGTATCAACGCCTACTTCACGTAAGATCTTGAAAGAGGCATCTCTCATCTTTTGGAACTCTTTGTCTGTAAGTGTCAAAGCAGGGGCAATGGTGATAGAGTCTCCTGTATGCACACCCATAGGGTCAAAGTTTTCAATAGAACATACGATAATACAGTTATCTTTATTGTCTCTGATAACTTCCATTTCATATTCTTTCCATCCAAGCATAGATTCCATAATCTCAATCTCATTAATTGGACTTGCATCAATACCTTCTGCAGCTAGTTTTTTAAACTCTTCCATATTGTATGCTACACCTGAACCACCACCTGCAAGAGTAAAAGAAGCTCTACTAATTACGGGGAAACCAATTTCTTTTGCAACTTTGATTGCCTCGTCAACACTATAGGCATTGGCACTTTTAGGTAAATCCATACCAATTTTTATCATGGCATCATTAAAAAGTTGTCTATCTTCACCTTTTTTAATGGCATCAGGATGAGCCCCAAGGAATTCTATACCGTCAAGCATACCTGCTTCATGCATATCCATAGCAACGTTGAGTGCAGTTTGTCCACCCATAGTCGGTAAGATAGCATCAACATTTTCTTTTTTGATAATTCTATCAATTACTTCAGCGGTAATAGGTTCGATGTAAGTACGGTCTGCAAACTCAGGATCTGTCATGATCGTAGCAGGATTAGAGTTGATAAGAACAACTCTATAGCCTAACTCTTTAAGTGTTTTAGCTGCCTGAGTTCCAGAATAGTCAAATTCACAAGCTTGACCGATAACGATAGGTCCAGAACCGATAAGTAAAATAGTTTTGATGTCATTGCGTTTTGGCATGGAGAAATACCCTTGATTTTTAGTTTGATATTATACATGATTTAGATAGAAAAAGCCCTTAAAAAAGAGCAAAAATACGCTTTTAAAAGAGGTCTAAACTGCTTATATCAGGTTTAGGCTTCTTCTTATTGACTTTTTTAGGGGGTTCTACGATTTCAGAAGGTGCCACTGGCTCAATAATATCTTCTTGTGTCTGATCGATACGACTTGGAATACTTGATACAACAGGTGTGCTTATGTTGGCATCTTTAAGCGGTTCATTCGAACGGTTCTGTTCAATGTTGGTATCGGGGATACTGTACCTTGTTGCAAAGTTGGTATTGTTCGAGTCAAAATTTTCAGCAAGGGTGGCTTTAGCATCATTTATCAGAAAAAATGTTTTTGGATGAAAGATATCACTATAGGTTTTGATATGTGCAACAGTATAAGAACTTTGCACTTCTACTTTTGTTACAAGACCTACAGGTATATCTGCAAAAAATATACCATCCAAGCCTGAGGTAAGGACTGTATCACCCACTTTAATTTTATGCCATTTTGGTATAAACTTGACGAGCATTTCATTTTCTTTTAGACCCAAAGCAATACCCGGTGCTTTTGTTTTACCTATGAAAACAGAAAAACGGCACTTTTTATCTGATGTGAGGTAGCCATAGAGTTGATTGTTGTGTACTTTGGCAGTACCTCCGACTACATTACCTTGTATGAGACCATAGAGTTTATCTTTTTCCATACCCTTAGGCTTAGTGAGTATAATTTGGGAAAAACTGTTAAGTTTTACATACGATATGGTATCGGTAATTGAGATGTTTTTTACAGGTACATGACTTAGTGTTGGAAGTACCTCATAAATATCTTTTACTTGTTCTATGTAGTGGATCTGTTCAAGTAGTCGTTTACGTAAAATACGATTTTCTTTACTCAGTTTTTCGATAGATTCTTTTTGAAAAATATAGCTTTGGCTTTTATCTTCTAAATTCTGTGTAAAATTTTTATATTTTTGTTTGATGGGGTTAATAATATTGAGAAACGTATCTGAGATACGTTCATCATTTCGTGACAGAAGTACTGTTAACATGAGTAACAGTATGGCTATGATGACGAGTCTAGTCTTCATATGCCATTTGTTGAAGGAGGTCTATTTCATCCAGTGCAATACCTGTACCTTTTGCAACAGCAAGAAGTGGGTCTTCAGCAACATACACAGGAAGTTTTACGATATCTGAAAGATACTTGTCTAAGCCTCTGATAAGCGCACCACCACCAGTCAGTACAATACCATTTTCTACGATATCTCCTGCAAGTTCAGGTGGTGTTTGCTCAAGAACATCTTTAAGTGCATCTGCGATTGCTTCTAATGATTCTTTCATTGCTGATCTGATATGTTCAGAAGTGATCTCCATAGCAGTGAGAGTCCCTTCAACCTGATCTCTACCACGTACAGTAGTAGTCATTTCTTCTTTCAATGGGATAGCAGTACCGATCTTGATCTTAAGTTCTTCAGCCACACGCTCACCGATAAGTAGGTTAAAGTTCTTTTTAATATAGTCAATAATTGCTTGGTCAATGTTGTCACCCGCGATTCGGATAGACTTAGAGATAACCAAACCACCAAGTGAAGTAACACCAATCTCTGTTGTACCCCCACCGATATCTACAACCAGGTTTCCATTAGGATCTTTTACTGGTATACCAGCACCGATGGCTGCTGCCATAGGTTCTTCTATAAGGTACACATATCTTGCACCGGCATTTTCAGCAGATTCTCTTACAGCACGTCTTTCAACCTGAGTCAATCCATAAGGTACACAGATAATGATACGTGGAGAGAAGAAACCTTTTCTCTTATGTGCTTTTTCGATGAAGTAACGGATCATCATTTCTGTCACTTCAAAATCAGCGATAACACCGTCTCTCATAGGACGGATCGCTTTGATGTTACCTGGTGTTTTACCTACCATGTCTTTCGCTTCTTGTCCAACAGCAAGAATACGTTCTCTACCATGTTTGTCATATTGGATAGCAACAACTGAAGGTTCATTAATACTGATACCTTGTCCTTTTACAAGTACAAGTGTGTTTGCTGTTCCCAAGTCGATCGCTAAATCGTTGGAAAACATTCCTAAAATCTTTTTAAACATTTATATATCCTTTTTCTATTGCTACTGTTATGCTGTTTTTTTGTCTTTTATGTACAAAGGTTTTGCACCTGATTCAACAACTTCATCGGTTATAACCACTTCATATCCACTAAGTTCAGGCAACTCATACATGATATCTAACAATATTTCTTCAAGTATCGAACGTAATCCTCTTGCACCTGTTTTTCTCTCTAATGCCTTTTGAGCAATAAGAGTAAGTGCATCTTCTTCAAAGCTAAGCTTTACATCATCTATCTCAAATAGTTTTTGATACTGTTTGAGAAGAGAGTTTTTAGGTTCAACTAAGATACGAACCATATCTTCTTTACTAATCTCACCTAGAGTAGCAAGTACATGTAAACGACCGATCAGTTCAGGAATGATTCCATAAGTGACAAGATCATCTGCCTCTACCATGTGAAGAAGATTTTCTTCTTCTTTCTTAGAACGTTTTTCTTGACCAAAACCAAGCGTATTAGCCCCAAGTCTTCTTTTAAGAATGTCATTGAGTCCATCAAATGCACCACCACAGATAAAGAGTATATTGGATGTGTCTATCTGTATAAAGTCTTGGTTAGGATGTTTACGTCCACCTTTTGGCGGAATGTTCACCACTGAACCTTCGATAAGTTTAAGAAGGGCCTGTTGTACGCCTTCTCCAGAAACATCACGTGTAATAGAACGGTTTTCACCCATTCTTGCGATCTTATCGACCTCATCAATGAAGACAATTCCCTGTTCTGCACGTTGCGGGTCACCATCAGCAGCCATCAACAGTTTGGTAAGGATGTTTTCTACATCTTCACCCACATAACCAGCTTCAGTAAGGTTTGTTGCATCTGCTATAGCGATAGGTACATTTAAAAATTTGGCAATAGTTTGTGCCAAAAGTGTCTTCCCTGAACCTGTCGGCCCTATAAGAAGTACATTAGATTTAGCGATTTGTGTATCATCTTCTACATTGTCTTTAAAAATACGTTTATAGTGATTATATACAGCAACTGAAAGTGTTTTTTTTGCTTTCTCTTGACCAATGACATAGTCATTAAGTAGGGCATGGATCTCTTTAGGTGTATAGAGAGTCTGTGTACTTAGGTCTGCTTGTGTCTCTTCTTGTTCTTCTTCTCCAAAGAGAATTTTGTATGCAGATAT
>JAGSGJ010000014.1 GCA_023955225.1 Sulfurovum sp. | reverse complement strand
GATATACCACCTAATAATGTTTACCTCAGTTTTTGTATGATCGGAGGAGAATCTGGCTGGTTCGGATACGACTGGCTTTGGAAAATACGTGGAGTGATCGATAAATTGTTTGGAGGGGCAGGGGTCAATCGAGGGCGAAGAGATTTCAAACATGTTCGTATTGGGGATAGTGTTGATTTTTGGAAAGTGGTTGATTTAGTAGAGAATGAACGGCTTCTTCTTTTCGCGCAGATGAAGCTCCCCGGCAAGGCATGGCTGGAGTTTAAAATAGAGGACCATAAGTTGATTCAAAGTGCGTATTTTTATCCTAACGGAGTTTCTGGACGATTATATTGGTATGTCCTGATCCCTATTCATCATCTCATTTTTAGTAATATGGCAAATTCGATTCTTAATCGTGCAAAAAATTTAGAAGATTAGCTTTTATTTCCTTTCAAATAGACGATTTTTCACATTCTCAGATCTTCCCATTTGGAACTGTGACAAAAATAGGGGATTAGTTATTCATCTTACTTTTATATTTTAAACTTGGCAGAGTCTGCCAAAAATGTACGTTAATTGTATGCCAACAGCTAACTATTTAATTTAAGATTGCCCGTATATAGAGCTTGTAGAGATTTATCTCGTAAGTTGGAGTCCTACACCTTGATTACTTGCATTAAAAACGTAAGGATTGACAAGGTGCCTTTTTAGGTGTCCAAATTTACTAATAGCTTATTAATTTATTTGTCTAATTCAAAAAAGTAATGAGATTACAGATAAATTATGCTAGTATCACACAAAATTTGTATTATTACAATAAAGGATAACAGATGACAAGTGGAAAAGTATTATCTTTATATATGATCATGCCAGATATGATGCGTTCTGGTCACCGTATGAGTGTTGAAGACATGGACTTGGACGAAAATGGTATCATGGGTAGTAGAGACTATGAAAATGGAACAGAACGTAAGATGGTTCTGATTTCAAAAAAGAGTTATGACATCATAGAAGAAGCAGAACTTGTTCTTGAAAAGGGTGTTTTGATGGAAGACATTTATGTAGATGTTGACCTTTATCATCTAAATAAAGGATCGATCATCGAGATAGGTGAAATACTTTTTGAAGTGACTGGACCATGTGAAGATTACCGCTACTTATATGCATTTGCACCTGAGTTGCCGGAACTCATTCATGGAAAGCGTGGTCTTTTTGTATCTCCTTTAGATTATGGAGGAATTCAAGTTGGAAATGAAGTGAAGGTAATAAAAGAGACTTAAGATGAAAAAAATAGGCATAGGAATAGACTACAGTAACATCTGCATAGACTACAATACAGTATATTTAGATAGAGACAATTTGGATCCAGACACGTCCAAGTGTATGAAGCAAGTGCTTACTTGGACGAAAGGATTTTTATCTGAACTTTTAGAAAGCTATGAATGTAAACTACATAACTTAAGCTCTTCTACACCAGTAAAGATAGATGATGTTGCTTCCAAAAGATTTCTTTTTTATTCTCTAGAAAAAGAGATAACCCTACAAAGCTATGTCATACAAAAAGAGTATGTAGAATATGAGTCTTTGGCGGCATGGGAATTAGACAAAAACGATAGTATACTTGTTAAAAATGATGAGGATGGCGGAGCAATCTATTTCTTTTTCAATGAAAACTCTAGCGTACATCAATGGATAACAGATAAGTTGAAGAACTTCTCTTTAGATGAAGTCCCCTTTCATTCAAAATAAAAAAAGACCGAATTGTGAGATAAAAATATATGTTTAGTTCTCTTCACAATTCCTCTCAATCCTTTCTCTAAAATTCTCTGCTGATACTTCACCTTTCTTGGAAAACTTCTTATCATTTTTTTACACACTTCTATTTTATTAGGATAGACTGCAATATAATACTGTGATAGAGATTTCTAAGCAAAACATTATAAGTAAAATACTATTAT
Organism: Sulfurovum sp.; assembly: GCA_023955225.1. Classification (GTDB taxonomy): domain Bacteria; phylum Campylobacterota; class Campylobacteria; order Campylobacterales; family Sulfurovaceae; genus Sulfurovum. Next base: position 42,337 of record JAGSGJ010000014.1, on the reverse strand, counting down.
AGTTCATGCTTATTATTATAAATGATCAGCTATATTATTTTAGGAGAAATTGTTATGAGAAAAGAAATTAAAGCAAAACTGGAAGAAATTGTAGTACTTCTGAATGATCCGGAAGAAACGGTACTGGACAAAGAAATTAAAGAGAAACTGGAAAAAATGGTAGCGCTTCTGAATGATCCAAGAGAAATTGCAACTGAACAAGAAACGAAAGAGAAATTGGAAGCAATTGTAGCACTTGTAAATAATGTGATGGTAGACCCAGACATTGACATTGAATATTGCATACCTGAAGTAGCGACAACAACAGAGACTTGTGATGTGTCTGGAGATCCTTATATTTTAGTGACATATGTTGTGAGCGAATACACAAGACCGACACGTAAGATCCGTTTAACAGAGTCATATTTAAGAAATACAGCAAAAGCGATAGCTAATTTGGTTACTTTCTCCATTGAACAATTTAAAACAGAGATAGATTCTGTAGAGATGGGCTAAACAGCCTCTCTTCGAGATATTTCATGTAGGCTAAAAAGCTTTATTTTTAGCCTGTCAATGTATGACTTACTTAACAATTCCATGGAATTGTTCATAGACTCTTTTCACATATTTTGGTTTAAGGCCTGTCGTTTTAATCTCTGCTAGCTCTTGCTTAATATGCTCTTTTTTAATTGCGATAAGATTTTCCCATCTTTTCACCAAAAAGTTTCTCACATCTGCTTCAAAGTCACTGGTATGATCAGGGTATGCAGCACTTAATTTCTCTACAACATCACCAAATTCTGTTTCTTTAATAAGCGCTAACTGCTCTTTTGGATGTGTTTTTTCGACGTCTACCAAGTGTGTCCAACCCATTTCCAATATAGTTCTTAACTCTTGTGCATAATCTCTTTCTTCGTTTGGAAACTTTTGTATTAATGATGCAGCGATATCTTTGAGCTCATTGGTATTTACGATTTCTAACTCTTCTTCAAAACCTTTTAAGTCTTCTTCATACTCTGCTGCATCTTCATACATTTTTGCGATCCCAGCATTTTTGCTATTATCTCTACTATTCTTTTTGGGAACAGGGTTTTCTTCTCCCGCTTCCTCTGCATGGGCAGCTTTAAGTTCTTCCATTTGTAGTTCTAAATAGAGCTTTGCTTTCTTTTCAGCCATAGTATCTATACCTCATAATGATTTTTTTGCTATTCTAGCATTAGTTGTTTAATTTAGAATTAAACAACGAACCTTACAAATAAAATAAACTTCAGTAAAGAGAGACGATCACCCCAAACAAAGGGGTGAAAGCGCTTCACCTTTCCTCATTTAGGTTATCCATGATACTTTCAAAAGTAAGGTAACTACCTAGTAGGTAAAATATTTAATAAATAGCAGAGATAAAAAATGATAAAATACGCAAAAATTAAAGGAAGATACAATGTCTAATACATTAATTCACAATGCAGACGAATGTAAATATGAATACCATATAGATGGCCATGTAGCATATATTACGTATGATGAGCAAAATGGAAACATGCATTTAACGCATACGATAGTACCAGAAGAATTAGCGGGGAAAGGTCTTGCTAGAACGCTTTTAGAAGAGGTACTGCAAGAGATAAAAAAAGACAATAAAAAAGCCGTAGCTAAGTGCTCATATATAGTAAAATATCAAGAAAAACACCCAGAAACAAGTGAAATATTTGCATAGCTTTATCTAATGATCACGTCTAAAGAGATTTAGACGTGATCACCATGTGTTTCTCTTTACTCATATCCTTCATATAATCATAAAATGATGCTCAATATATAACCCAAACTTATGTATGATTTTTATATCTTCTTCAATATAGAAGATACCTGCATCATATGGTAACTATTTTACACATGCACATACTTTCATATGGCTCTGATATTACATATTTAAATTATATTCGCTACTATAAGGTACAAATTCATGTTTTAAAGATTTGAATGTACCTGATGGTACTTTCTATTTGAAAAACTTTGTATCTGATGATAATGAATTTAAAAATGTTTTATACACTTTTAGTGTATTTTACGAAACTTTTTCATACATATAAGGAGTCAACTATGACGAAAAGAGTAACAGAAGGTCCTGCTGGGTATATGCCACAGTCGGCACCGGAGATGGGGGTAGAGCTTGCACCAGAAGGTTCAGCTTTACTTTATGGTAATGTTGTCACACCTGAAGAGGCAATGAGAGATGCTGCAATAGCATTACTCACAAGGGACAACCCAACAATCTTCCCTGGTCCTCAAGTTCTTTGGGACTGGAAAGATGATGTTGCGGAAAAAGCTGCAGCTATATTAGATCTCGCATCTGAGATTCCAAACTGTAGAATCATTCCAATGCCAGATTACAGACCAAAATATCCAAAAATTGATGTTAAGGCTGAGATCAATCCAAATCACCCAAATCTAACAATCTTAGACAATAGAATCAAAGCGTGTGTTTTTGTTGGTGTACACTGTCACTATGCAAACCTTTCACTTAGAATGATTCGTGCTGGTACTGATTGTTATACAACTGCGTTATGTGCTTATATGGGACATGAAGAAGCAATGTCATCAATTAGAGATCTACATGCATCAGATATTGAAAAGTTCAAAGATATCGTAATTGAAGAAAGAAACAAATTAGGCATTGAGTGGGAGACTACTCTACCACCTGAAAATCCATCTTTAAAAAAAGAAGATTTCAGTACATTATCACCGGCTGATTATGGCGAGTATAGAAGTCTCATCATGACAAAAAAAGGTGAACATGTTACTGAAACTGAATAAGGGAGAAAATCGATGAATGCAAATGAAAGACCACAACCACAGAAAAAATATGTAGACATGAACTACCTGTTAAAGGAAGCTCCAAGAGAGAAACACTTTATCACAGGTGCTCAAGCAATGGCAGAAGCTGTTAAAAGAGCAAACGTAGATATGGCAATTGCGTATCCTATTACACCACAATCAGAGGTAATGCACCTTGTTGGTGATATTTATGCACAAGGTCACATTAAAGAGTACTATAGAGCTGAAGAAGAGCTTGGAACAATGTCAGCTATCGCTGGTGCTGCAAGAGCTGGTGTTCGTCTGTTTACAGCAACATCAGGACCAGGACTTCTTAGAGGTTTAGAAGCAATCGTATCATGGTCAGGACATAGAGTTCCTGCTGTACTTGGTATCTTAACTCGTGTTGTTAATGCACCGTTATCAATTCAACCTGATAATATCGAAATGGCATACATGATGCACTGTGGTGCTGTAATGCTTCATGCTGAAAATCAGCAAGATACATTTGACTTCACATTGGCAGCATTTGCTATTACAGAAAAAGTTGATGTATATATTCCAGTTGCTGTTGCTACAGAAGGTTTCTTTGTAACACATGCAAAAGGTTATGTTGATATGTTCGCAGAAGATCTTGCGCTTAATGACTTTGATTCAGTTGCAGCTCCAGTTCCAGCTATGGATAATGAAACTCCACCAGCTAGAATTCAAAGAGATGCTCCAGTTCAAAAGTCAAACTTTATGTCTTACTTGATTCACTCAGTATGGCAACAAGAGATCTGGGATTCAAACAAGCGTGCTATGAAATATATCTATGAGTACCTTGGTGGACCAATCGAAGTTCAAAACCCTGAATCTGATGTATTCGTTGTTGCTTCTGGTTGTGCTGCTGCACAAGCAAGAGAAGCGTGGAGATATGCGCAAGAAGATGGTTTAAGTGTTGGTTTAATCAAAGTTAAAGCAATAAGACCATTCCCAATTGATGAAATCAATGAAGCAGTAAAGAATGCTAAGGCACTTATCGTTCCTGAGCATAACATTATTGGTTGGTTATCAAAAGAAGTTAAAGCAGCTATTCCAAATGGTGGAATTGTTGTAGAGGGTCCAAGAGTATACGGTGGTATGACACTTCCAGTGGAATTGATCATGAAAGAAATCTATACTGCTCTTGACCTAAAATACGATCTAAAATTATAATAAAGGAATATTATGAGCTTAAAATATGTAACTCCGGCAGAGAGATTTAAAAGATACCTACCAAAAGATTATGTAGAACTAGTTGACTTCGGTCCATTTGGAAAGACTCAAGATGAGGCTGGTCCAGGTAACATGGGTCAATTTAAAGAGTTAATGGAAGAACACCCAATGTGTTCTGGTTGTTGGATGGCGTATTACATCAGATTGATTTTCGCTTCACTACCAAAACCTGAAGAGACTGTAACACTTGGTACAGCTGGATGTGGTCGTTTGGCTATTTCTCAAGCTGCTGTTCCATTTATTTATGGTAACTACGGTGATCAAAATGCAATGGCTTCTGGTTTAACACGTGCATTTAGAATACGTTTCCCTGATAAGCAAAAAGATGTTATTACTATTGCCGGTGACGGTGGTACTATGGATATCGGTTTCTCTATGACTATGCACTCATGGATCCGTGGTGAAAAATTCACAACGATCATGCTTGATAACGAAGTTTATGGAAATACTGGTGGTCAAGAGTCTGGTATGTCTCCAAAGGGTGCTGTTCTTAAGATGGCTCCACTTGGTAAAAAAGGTGAGAAAATGCCTGCAACTGAGTTAGCAAAAGCTGCTGGTTGTGTGTATATCGTTAGAATGTCTCCTACGAACATCAAAAAAGCTGCAAAAGTTATCAGAAGAGCAATTTTTGTTGCTAGAGAAGTTGGTCCAACGTTTATTCATGCATATACTTCTTGTAACATTGAGTACTCTATTCCTACTGAAGATGTATTTCAAGATGCTATTGATATGGGAAAAGGTCGTTTTGAATTTGACGAGTACATGACTGATGCTGCTAAAGAAGTAATCGAGCGTGTAGAAGGCGAAGAAAAAGCAGCGAAAAGAGCAAAAAAAGCAGAGGCGGTTTAATATGGCAACTGACAAAAAAAGATATAACATAAGAATCTCAGGACTAGGTGGACAGGGTGTTGTAACGACTGCCCACATCCTTGGTTCTACTATGGATAACGCAGGTAAATATGCATCTCTAGTACCATTTTTTGGTTCGGAGAAGCGTATGGCACCGGTTGAAGCGTATGTAAGAGCTTCTTCAGAGCCAATTTATGAAGTGGGTGAAGTTGTTTACCCAGATATTATTATGATCTACCATTCACAAGTTGTAACTCATGGTAAATCATACACAATGCCTTTTTATACTGGTCTAAAGCCGAACAGCTTGATCATTATCAATACTGACTATGATGTTCTTACTGAAGATGATATTAAAGTTCTTGAAGATCTAAATGCAACAGTTGTACAATTTGATGCAACAGCATTGGCACTGAAAATTGCTGGTACTGAACTTGCAACAAACATGGCAATGATGGGTATGCTTCTTGGCCTTACAAAACTTGTAACAATAGAGCACATCGAAGCAGCCGTAAGAGAAAGATTCTTAGGAAATTCATTTGTTGCTTCTGGTGGTACAGCTATGCTGGATTCTGCTATCGAGAAGAAGTTTAAGAAAAAAGAGCAATTACTTGAAGCAAACATGAATGTTATTAGTAAAACATTCGAAATGGCAGATTCTGTAGATATTACTGGATCTGAGTTAATTGTCAGATTTGACGTATAAGGAAGGAAATTAATGTATTATGTAGCAAAAGTAGATGCAGACAAATGTGCTGAATATAAATGTAACACGTGTACTTTATATTGTCCAGAAGCGAATACGCTTATGTTCGATAAAGAGGGGAATACCTCTTGGGTAGATGAAGACAGATGTAAAGGGTGTGCACTTTGTGTATACGTTTGTACTGATATGCTTGATCGTAACTGTATTACAATGGAAATGGCTGGTCACGAAGAGTAAGATCTTCAAGACCATTAGTCACCCTCTTGGGTGACTAAGCTAAATGATTTCTCTTGGCATCTAGCAATACACTCAATCAAAACCCTCATATAACACACTTTACACTGTAAAATAAAAGTTATACCATCCCTAAAAGCAAAATAATTTAATCGCTTAAACTATACATTTAAATACGCGTGTACTGTTAACTCGACTACGCATAAAAAGAGAGACCCCTTAACTATTTAGTAACGGATTGAACTTGAATTATTTAACATGTTAATTTTAGACAATAATGCTAAAATGACGAAATTAAAACCAAAAGGATTCTAGTGAAAGTTACAGTAGAAAAAATAGATGATATAAACTTCATTATGAGCGGTACCGTTGACAATAGTGTCATTGAAGAAAAAGTTTCTAAACTGAAAGAAGAAACAGCAAAAAAAGCAACAAGTGATGACTCCACAGATGAAAACATTGAGCAAGATGCTGCAGGACAAGTATTTCAGGACTTCATAAATGCTGGGATCAAAGAAGCTAATTTAGATGTTAAAAATATTTTAGGTCAACCAGGACTTAAAAAGTATGAGCAACAAGACGATTGCATTTACTTTGAAGTAGAAGTAGCTGTTAGTCCTGAAATTAATGTTGATATTGATTATAAAGAGTTAGCTCCTGATTACACAAAACCAACTGCAAATGCTGAGGCTGTAGAAGCTAAACTTGTAGAATATGCTCAAAAACAAGCGCCATTTACTAAACTTGAAAACGCTAAAGCTATTGAAAATGGTGATGTTGCTGTTATTGATTTTACAGGGTATATAGATAATGAACTTTTTGAAGGTGGTAGCGCTGAGAAGTTTAACATTAAAGTAGGTTCTAACCAATTTGTTCCCGGATTTGAAGAACAACTTGTTGGAATGGAGTATGGCGAACAAAGAGATGTTATAGTAAGCTTTCCCAAAGACTACTCAGCAGACGATTTAGCGGGTAAAGAAGCTAAGTTTGTTGTGAAGCTTCATGAAATTCAAGAACAAAAAGCGGAGACTCTAGATGATGCTTTTGCACAAAAAGTACTTCAAAAACCAGATGCAACACTAGATACACTGAAGAAACAATTTGCAGAACAAGTAACAGCAGAAGAACTTTCGCAAATTTATATGAGTGAACTAAAGCCAAAACTTGTAAAAAGCCTACTTGAAAAATTTGACTTTACCCTACCAAATAACATGGTAGAACAAGAGATAGATGCAAAGGTACGCGAAAAGACAAGAGGATTCACTGAACAGCAACATAAAGAGTATATGGAAGATAAGGGGAAATTTAAGGAGCTTAGAGAATCTGTACGTGATGATGCAAGAAAAAGTATAAAGATGACCCTTATTGTTGAAGCCCTAGCCAAAAGAGAGGGCATTGATGTTCATGAGCAAGAAGTAATTGCTGCACTGGGTTACCAAGCTACGATGACAGGTCAAGACCCACAGGCATTACTGAAATATTACCAAGATAACAACTTAATGACATCAGCGAAAATGGGACTCACAGAAGATAAACTTTTTGGGCATATTCTTGGGTTTCATAAAGCATAAGTAAGCCTTGGTGACTTATGAATAAGACAGAAGATAGCTGGATTCAAATACTTTGGAGTTGGGCAGATAAAAATAATATTCCTGACGCACAATGGATAGAGCATGACTCTTATTTGAACTCTGGTTATTTTAGAGGATTTCCACGAGATAAAGAGAAACTACTGAACGTAACAGAGCTGAATCTATTGGGTTCTCAGCTTACTTCACTACCTGTAGAAATAGGTAAACTTACCAATTTAAAAAAGCTCTATCTCTTAGGAAACCAAATTACTGAGCTACCAGAAGAGATAGCTTATCTTGTTAACTTAGAAGAGCTGTATATATCTGGAAATAGACTCAGAACATTACCCATGCAAATAGGAGCTCTCAGCCACTTAAAGCTTCTTCTCCTTCAAGAAAATCAATTGACAACTTTGCCTAAAGAGATTGGTAACCTTGTAAGCCTACAGGTTTTAGAACTTGGAGGTAATCAGCTTACTTCTTTGCCAAATGAGATAGGTAAACTTATCAACTTAAGTAAATTAACTATTTGGAAAAACAAACTGACTATGCTACCAAAAGAACTAGAAAACCTTGTAAACCTAACAGAGTTTGATTGTCTATATAATAAAATAGCCTTAAGCAAAGAAAACGTAGCATGGCTAGAAAAACTAATGATAAAAGATTGTGATGTTTGTATATAAGGCTTAGGCAGTATGGAAAATATTCTCATCATCGTATTTAATTAACTTTATATTTCTCACTCCTCTCACACCATACTTTAGCTATACTTTTATCATTATAACTAGGAGACAGTATGCTTTACGATACAGTAGACAGAGGTAAGATAGAAGAATTGGTACGTCAATTCTATGCTAGCGTACTTAAAGATGACACTCTAGCTCCTTTTTTCATTAAAGCCTTAGGTGATGATCTAAAAAATGGAAAATGGCATGAGCATTTGAATACATTATGCAACTTTTGGATGTTAATGATGACGGGTCTATCACCATACGGGGGTCATCCTTATCCTCCTCACGCATTTTTAGGACCTCTTACCCGTGAAGATTTTGAACAGTGGTTAAAACTTTTTAAAGAGACTCTTGATACGTTGTTTATTCCAGAAATTTCTGATAAGTTTTACAACAAAGCTGAAGTACTAGCTGAACAGTTTATGGATAACCTTGGTGTAAATGACGAGGACGATGATGATGACGACTAAGATAAGTTCTACAAGAAAAGTGAAATATTAGCAGAGCAATTTATGCAGAGGCTTGAGATAGGTAAATACGAAGAGGACTGAGCTATAAAGTGCTTACAGGACCTTAAAAAGGAAATACAATGAGTGAACAGGCAAAAATATTGGCAGAGATGCAGGAAATCATTATGACCATTCTAAAAAATGGGTCTGTTTCAGCGGCAGAAGGTGAAAAGATAGACGAACTTGAAGCGTTGATGTTGAAGCAAAAGTGTTATAAAGAGAGTGATCATGCAGAGCACGATTATCAAGGAGAAGAGATAGCAAGTCTCTTCTTTAGTGATTCTTATACGGAAGCGATAGACAAAATGTGTGAGTGTGAAATTACACCTGATGATTTCTTTGGGTTTATAGAATATCATGATGAAGATGAAGAATTCACAGAAATGTTTACTGATGCGTTTATCGCAGATGTAACTAAGGCCTATCAATCAAAGTGTAAACCTTAGTATGAATACGATAAAGTGTATTGAAGAGTTGGCGTATTTTTAGTCTTACACTTTATTTTTTAACTTCTCTATACTAGTAATTAAGAAAGATAGAAAAAGTTATTTTTCGGTCTTAGCTTGTATCACTGGATTTTTCATAACAGCTGCCCGGACATCTTCATTTTCATCTATCAATAATATATCCAATGTCTCAGCGGGTGTACTTGGGTTTACTGCAAGAGAGGATCTAACATTTTCATCTTCATTTTTACTAAATGTATTTAATATCTCTGCGGGCGTATTAGGATTTCCGGCAATCCAATATGAAAAATCACTCTCTTTACTTAATTCAACTAAAGTATCTACAGGTGTATTTAGATGTTCGGCAACAAACTGTTGCACTAGCGGAGTCTCATCTTTACTCAACATAACTAATGTTTCAGATGATGTATTCATATGTGCAGCTACTCGTACACGAACAAATGGATTTTCATCTGTACTTAATTGATCTAAGATCTCAGACGATGTTTTTTCATCTTGCAATAGTTCGAATGCTTCTGTGTTTGTCATATTTAGTACCTTTAGGGTTTTTAATCTTTTTTACCAATTAATTAATTGATGAATTGTAGCTTTTATATCTTAAATATTAAAGCATACTATAATGCCCCTAAAGGTTCAAATAGGGTTTTAAGTGAATTTACAATATGATGGCTTAGAAAAGTCCTAAAGGAAACACAAATTTATGGATACAGCTATTGATATAAACTTTAAAGTAACACCATCACAAAAAGAGACGATAGCTTTAAGAGCGTTAGAAAATGGATTTGATGAAATCTCTGCGTATCTAAAAGTAGTCGCACTTAAAACGCAAGCATTTACGCTTACACCTGCAGGTTCATCAACGGGGGAAGCATCTGTAGAACTTGGGTTTAAAGTCACAGAGTTACAAAAAAAGAAAATTGAAGAAAAGATGAAAGAGAATGGTTGTGAAGACCTTACAAGCTATCTTCATTATGTTGCATTACATGCAGTAGTTACAGCAGTAGTAGAGGTACGTTCAACTGGAAATTTTGATTCAATGTTAGAGCGTATTGCTAAAGCAAAGAGGAAAGGCTAGTTTTTCACACGAGGAACTTGATTTTCCATAATTAAGATAGAAAAGCTACAATTCATTCTATTGATTATGTAGATAAAATAGATTCAAAACAAATAAGAGTAAAAATATGCCAAAAACAGACGCACAAGTTAAAGCACAGATTGAAAAATACGAGCACAGATATGAAGATGAGCTGGAACGTTCATTGGAGAATGAGAATCATGAGGCTCAAAAGAATATAACATTTGCCAAGAAATTAAAAGAAGACCTTTCTAAAGATTTGTTTGGACAAGAACAAGCCATAAATACTGTTGTAAACAGTATGAAAAACGATATCATTGAGAATAAAAATGCTCCCAAGGCAACCTATCTTTTTTTAGGTTCTCCAGCCACAGGTAAGACCTATCTTGCTGAACTTATGTCAGAAAACCTGCCAAACTATAAGATCATGAAATTTGATATGACACAATACCATCAGCAAAACGGTGGAGAACTCTATGGGTATCCTGCTGGATGGAAGGGGTATGGTGTCGGTCAGTTAACGGGATTTGTACATAGAAATCCTAAAGCTATCATCGTGCTTGATGCCTTTGAGAAATGTGACACTAACATTCAAAGTAACCTGCTTGGAATCTTTGAGGGTGGTAAAATGCGTGATGGATGTGGTTGGGATAAAATCACTGATGACCCGTGTAGTGAAAATCTTGACATCATTTACTCAGATGAAAATGCAAACTACATAGTGGATTTTTCAGAAGCCATATTTATTATTACTACAAGTTTAGGTAAAGAGCTTTACCTTGACAACAGATTTAAAGAGCTTGTAAAGCAAGACTATATTCAAGCTGAATCGATGATTCTTGAAGCCATCAGGCGAGAGAAGAAAAGAGATAGTAGAAGTGGTGGTTTACAACAAGCCATTCTACCAGAGTTAGTTTCTAGATTTTCACAAGCACACATTGTTTTATTTAATAAGCTTAACTATGCAGCGTTTGCAAATATTGCCAAGAAAGTATTTGTACAATACAAAGATGAATTTAACAAAAAGTATGAGATTGAATTTAATCAGGCAAGTAATTTCCAAAACTTCTTAAAAACCCAGATACTGAATTTTGCACCAGAGCTTGACGCTAGACGGATCAAAGATAAGGTAAGTACTACTTTCTTTAATAAAATCACAGAATATATAATGGATTCAGGTAACTCGACTCAAAAGTACAGTGAGATAAAAGTATCCATATCTAAAGCCTGTGTAACCTATTTAAATGAGATGGTAACCCCTCTTATAGAAGATGAAATACTTGTAAAAGAGCTTTTTAGGAAAAATGTAACGCTTGACATTGATGATACTATTACAGATAAAAATGGTGTAATAACCTACAAAATACGTAGTTGTAAATTTAAACAAGTAACAAGAATCAAAGATTTTAGTGAAGATGGACTTGTTTTTGATATACCCAATATTTCTTTTGATGATATTGCAGGCCATCATAAAGCAAAACAAAGACTTCATGAGGTTATTAACTTTTTCAAAGAGCCTAAACGCTTAGAAAGCTTTAACATTACACCACCAAAAGGTATGCTTCTTTACGGGCCTCCGGGAACGGGTAAAACGATGCTGGCTAAAGCATTTGCTAAAGAAGCTGAGTTGCCTTTTATCTCTGTAACGGGTCTAGAACTTCTCCAGCCTGATAAAACAAAGCAAATTTTTTCCAAAGCAAAAGAGTACGCACCTGCTATTATTTTTATCGATGAGATAGACACTCTTGGAAAGCGTGGAGGGGAAAATAGTAGAGAAGTTCCTATTAATAAATTGTTGTCAGAGATGGATGGTTTTTCGGATAGCAATGGTGAAAATATTTTTGTAATTGCCGCAACAAACTATAAAGACAATATAGATGCTGCAATCATTAGACCAGGAAGAATTGAGATCCATATAGAGATCAATAATCTTGATAAAGATGCAAGACAATACTTCTTAAACCAAGTCATTGAGAAGAAACCTACATCTGGTACATTTGATATCAATAAGTTACTTATGTATACAGCTGGAATGACGGGTGCACAACTTGAACTTGTAGGTAAAGAAGCTTCGTTTTATTGTTTACGTCATGCTCTACCTGCGATCACACAAGATATTTTAATCGCTCAGATCAATGAGATTAAATATGGTGAGCAACAGTCCTATTTATCTCCTGAACAGATGTTTGCTGAGACAGCGATTTATGAAGCTGGACGTGCTGTCATCTCTAAAGTTTTAATGCCTCATCTTCATATTGAGCATATTAGTTTAACGCCAAAAGATAATAATGAGCACTTTGTTTCACATAATTATAATGATGTTCAAGACAACATGACAGTCAAAGACTTTAAAGACAAAATATGTGTGTCACTGGCTGGAAGAACAGCACAAATAAAACGCTTTGGTGAGATCGAGGGTATGGATACTGGTGCTTCAAACGACATACAACAAGCTACGCGTGATGCGTATGCAGCCATAGCACATTATGGAATGGATAAAGAGGTTGGGTACATAAACATCAATGGTGTGATGGATGCAAAAGAAAAATCTGTCTCCAACAAAGAGACAGAACACTATCATGCAAAGATCGACACTGCCCTAGAGCGTTGGATGCTTGAAGGTGAAAAAAGTACTACAGATCTAGTCAATGAACATTGGAATACTATACAAAACGTATCAAAACTACTTCTTGAAAAAGAAATTATTTATGCGGATGAGTTGGATGAGATACTAGCTAGATAATGCTTTGTTAGCGTAAGTGAGTCTTAATTTATATCTAGGCTTGGCTACGTTTCTATGTTAGATTTTATATATGCTAACATCTAGTATCCCCCACGTCTTTCATATACTCTTTTTAGAACATTCCATTACCCTATAATGCTAGCACATAACAAATGTTTTGAAAAGTAAATAAAGCTTTTTTTGAGCTAAAAAAGTATAAAATAGTATAATAATAGTAATAAGGGTAATTAATATATGAAAAAGATTGTGTTATGTTAAAAGATCAACTTGAAAAAGATCGTTTGAGTATTAAAACCAAACTAGATAAAGAGCTTATAAAAGCCAATGCCCAAATAGATGAGCTAGGATCCTTCGCTGATGTCGTCGCACCAGAGTCTTCCTTAGGTGACGTAATATCTTTTGATCCTATGAATAAAGAAGAAGTCTGTCAAAGACAACTCAAACGTACTTACATCAAAAAAAGAAAACTCTTATTCATGCTTGATCACTTGGAAGATATCAGTTCATTTTTATGCAATGTATGTGGGAAAGAGATTGCGATAGAACGTCTACTTATGATGCCTAAAGCGGGACTTTGTGGAGATTGTGCGACTGCTTCTTAAGCACTCGCCTCTTTACATAAAATAGCGATTTCAGCTTTGAAATCTCACTACCCTTTAACTATGGCTAATTAACCATTGCCAAGGTGCATAGCAGCGTCTGAGTCCCATTTTGAAACATGTAACATCAACCACTTCTTAAAGTCTTTTTCTAAAAAACCTTTTAGCTCATTTGGACTTTTAAGTATTTCCCATCGATCATGAAAGCTTTTTAATTTTACTCTCATAGTGTCATGATCATTTTTATGCACTTGTAAGTCATGATATTCAGCCTGTTCCATCATTGCTTCTTCCGTGCTAAAGTGATCTTCTACATCCATTAAAACGACTTTAAAAAGTTCATCAATTTTCTCTATATCTCTGGCTAGAATAGCATCATGAAAGTCATTGATAATCTCTATCTCATCTTCATGTAACATATTAATCATAGGATTTGCCACTTGTTGTATTTCTCGTTTTTGAATTAACATTTTATCTCCATAAAATAAGGTTTAAAAAAATATTATAGCTATAATATTTTTATATTTACTGACATATGTCAAGAAATTCCAATATATAGTATGCCAATTCTAACAATAAGGGTAATGTCAAAGCAAGACATTGAGAAGGAAGTTTACGTATTCAACCACAGGACCAAGGACATATATAAATACGATAGATGCTGTAAGGGGTTACGTTTTGCAAAAAGGACTGTATAGAGGGTGTTCTGATACGAAGGGAGGTACAACAGAAAACTGTGAAAGCAATGAGATATAAGATGGAACAAAAAAAGAAGAACAGATGAAGATGGACTAAGCGGAAACTTCCTCAATCAAGCAGGACAAAGAAAATCCCTCTTTTTTAGCTTGTGTTTCAATCATCTCTGCTTTGGTCTCTGCGATTTCCAATATGTATCCGCCACAAAACCCTTCACCATTGGTCACAATCTCATGACTGATAGCTTTTGCTTCTTCAAGGTCCCTATGAAAGACACTCATAAGCATTCTCATACAAAATTCCCATGAAACGTGCTTGTCATTAATGATAGAAACGAGGTACATTTTAGGTTGATCGAATTGTATGTTCAAGTAAGATTTAAGTGTAATAGGCATTTTAATTTTAATGGGCATTTTGCACCTGCTTAATCTAAAGATAATTAATAGTTTAGCATTATACCTAAAAAAACTATCATCTACTTAATATTAGTACTGTGCTTGAGATTCAAATTTTTGAATCTTGGGGCAAGTGGAAGCAGGGGATAACTATTTCAATATGCTTTTTATTACGCCTATTTCCTATAATGAAGCTTCTCTTAACGTAAACAGATAATATGACAAGGCACTTTTCAGACTTGATATTGATTAGCGTTTTAGTATAAATATGAGTGTTCTAGCTTTATATAAATTTTGCTATAATTTCATTTAAAAAAAGTATCTTTGCATTGATTACACTTGTGTTTATAGATGGTTTCTACAAAAAGGATGAAGTATAGAACTTCAAAATAGTATTACTAGAGAAAATCTTAGAATCCTGATGACTTCATTCTATGAAAGAGCTATACACGATCAAGAACTAGGGCCTTTTTTTATGGATGAACTTGGGGATGATATAACAAGTGAAGATTGGATAGAGCATATAGAGCTTCTCGCGGATTTTTGGTTGGCTAAACTTTTAGGGAAAAACACTTATTATGGAAATTTTGTGGGTGCCCATGTAAAGATGCCTCACCTAAAAAGAGAAACGTTTACGAGATGGCTAGAGCTTTTTTCAACAACGGCTGATGAAGTATATGTACCTGAGATTGCGGAAGTGTTTAAGAAGAAAGGTGAGCAGTTCTCTAAGCAGTTTCTCACTACTAAGAAAAAGATTTAAAGTAGTTCTTTTAATACTTTATCTTGAAAATTTATATGTTTTGAATAAAAGGAAAAAAATGAATACAGATAAAAAATGGAATGTGCTTTTCATCAAAGATGACAGGTCAATGTTTGATTCCGGTACTAAAATGTTCAATCATTTATTTAATAAAGTAGATAAAGTTCTATGCAAAGAAGAAGCACTAAAACTTTTTGATAGCAATCAATACGACATGGTTCTTGCAGATATAAGTGTGGAGCCTGAGGCTGTTGGCCTTTTAAAACAGATGCAGGACAAGAAACCTGAACAAGTAATATTTGCTTTAGTTTCACCTAAAGACACCGATAAACTTTATGGGATAGCAGACTTAGGTATTAATGCTTTTGAATTAACTCCAGAACAATTTGATCAAGCCTTGGAGCAAATTGCAATGTTTAATCCTTATGGGGAACAGTAAAAATACCTAAGATCATTTGATATTTTATCTGCAACCTTGAACTGTCACTTGGTCTTCTTCAAACACTTCAAGCCAATCTTGTAAATCTATGTCCATTTTCTTTAAGTCATTTATATGTTCATGATTTAAAAATGCATCATTAACATCTACCAAGTCTTTGTTCATCTCATTTAGTTCAGGTAATACTTTCTCTGTCAGTGTCAAATCTAATTTACTCATGTATAATCCTTTAATGATAGTTTATACTAGAGCATATCATATTATTCTTTATAAAAATTTATAGTATTTATGAATAGTTGAAAACATGTCTAACATTTTTTTGTCATTGTGATGCACTTTCTTCGAGTAAGCATGATAATTGGGTATGCAGCAAACCTACACTATAAGTACTAACGAGGGGTATAAGTAAGTCTTCTTTTGCTAATATGTCACATAATCACATAAAGGCAAAAAATGGAACAAATAAATACCTTATTAGAGAAGTACAATAATTTTAAAGATGCTCAGATCCGCTCAATTCAATCTCTTTCGGATACTTCAAAAGTTCTTACAATAGTAGTACAAGATGATGATGGCGAAGATCTTAATACTGTTAAGATAGAGTTTAACAATATAACTAATTCACAGATATTAGATAACAGTGTACTGCCTTATATGGATATGGGGTTCGGTATTAGTATTATTAAAGAACATGATCTATATGGTTTTGCACTAGGAAGTGGTACTGCTATGTTGCATGTGTATAATGCACCCTTGTTTATTGTAGCTTCAGATATATGTATTGAAGAAAAATAAAAGAGAGTGGTTGTAAGAACTCTCTTGGCTAAGTAGCCTATTAAGATTGATGTATTCAGAGAGCATCTTAGCTATTTGAATCTCAATTGTGTATAGAATGAGTCGGTCTTATTAACAGCCACAACTGCCAGTGCTACAACTACTAGCACTACTAGTACCACAAGAACTACCTGCATTAGGGTTCTCAGTTACGCTGATCAAAAACTCATTATCACCTGATCTATGAGCAGAAAATAAGTGTTTTGTACAAAAATCCTCATTCATGAGTTCTACTAATATATTTGAATAATTGTATGCATCTTGCTGCTTCTCAAATGATTTATCATTTGTATATTCACTTTTTTTAAAACATCCACATTCGTGTTCCATTTGTACTGTATACATAAACTTTTGCCTTTTGGTCATTAATTTAGCGGAGTATAGTTATTAAAACTAAAAGCAAGATGAAAATAGTCTTTAAAAGTGATTATTCTTTATATTCCAGATTCTTTAGTACAGTCAGGATAAACTTCTTTTAATCTTGTAATGAAAATTGATAATATAATGAGTTTTGATAAAAGGGTGGAATAGATAATGATCTTATGTAGAGTATTGTTAGCACTTAAGCATAAATAGTAGGAGGTAGTAGAATTACTTTTTAGATGCGTTCAAGGCCAGATCTTTGATCTGCCTTGATTTAACATTAAGATACTTTGTGGTAAATGATTCTTAATTTCCGCCATCACCACTTGGAGTAGACTTACTCGCATCAAACCCAATAGTCACACCACTTTTATTTACAAGTGTACTTGCATCTTCAATATGATCATCCTCATCTTCATCTGCAGGTCTTTCACTGCTATGAATTATGATTTTTTCACCATAATCTACAGCTTCAAAAAAGTGTTTCATACAAAACTGTTGATTCATAAGGCACTCTAGAACACGTGCTTTGTTAATCATATCTTCTCTAGTTTCAAACGTCATAGTACTGTCATGACCACTCTTTTTAAAGCAGCTACACTCTTTTTCCATTTCAATTGTATACATTGTATTTCTTTCTTTATGTTAATTTTTTCGTATTATAGTACTTTGAGCTGAAATTATCCAAGCTCTTTAATGACTACAAATTCTCCATACTCATAAGAGTAAACTTTTTTAGCTGCTTTATCTATAATAATTGGACGTATCCACTCATTTAAGATAAATTCTTTTGCAACAGAGTTCTCAACAGCTTTTCCAACCGTTTCTAATGGTGCTTCCATGTAAGTCAGCAGTCGCACAGGTTCATGATATGCTTTACCTTCTTCAATAACACTTTGTGTAGGCAGACCAATTTTTAAATCACTATAATTTCCATTATACACACCAATTTTAGAGACGACATTATGATAGACTTTTGAGCCTGCACCATAGACCTTGTTATCTACAGTAGAGAAGTAGTGTTCAAGGTTGATCCATTCACCAACAACCAAAGGCCCATCAAATATACGTGTAAGTATGTCAGCATTCTCATTGTCTATAGTAGAATCATAAGAGTGCATGAAGAGTCTGTTATTAAAAGTTATGTGTTTAGATGAGTCTCTTGGTCCTGCAAACACACCCATGTTACCTGCTAGACCCCATTCGGGTCTAGGTTCTGACCAGTCCATGGTTTTAATAAAGAGGTCTTCCTGTGTCTTAGCATTAGGTAAGACCGTAACTCTTTCTTCTCTAGATGCCAATGATGCATTTTTAAAATCTTCTTTCATTTTAGAGAAAAGCTCTAACTCATTTACATTAAGTATATCTGTATCATAAAATGTTATTTCATCTGTGGTTGTGACGTGTAGTGCAGGTAAGAATTTTGTTTCATCTGGGATATCAATACCTTTTTCTTTGAGCTTTTCACGTATCACTGGTTTGTTTCCAATCATACAGAGTGCTCTTGCGTTTGGTAAGCTAATGCTACCACCACAGGCACCACAATCAAGTGCAGACTCAAATGGGTTATTATCAGATACGCTTCCATGCCCAGAGATGGTTACAAATTTAGGAAAATCTTTTACAAGACCTATCATCTTTAGCAGATTTTCTAAATACATCACCTGTTCGTCAATGGTAAATCCAACTTGAGCCAGTTTTTCTTTTTGAACATTATAATCTTCACCTGTGATATGATAAGCATGTTTGAGTTTATCAATGATGTCTTCAGAAATTCTTATGCATAAATCTTTATTAAAAATAAGATGCTCCCATAAGATGTAGAGTTCATCTTTATTAAGTACTGTATCAGATTGTGTAGTTAACACTTCATTGATAATATTTGTATGGAGTCTTCTAATATACTTTTCTATTTCAACACTGGTGAGCTTATCTAATGTATAGGTCGTTTTAGGCTTTTTAGGCTTCATTTTAGAAAACAGTTTATGGGTCTTATTTGGGAAGAATGTCTTTCCAAAAAGTTTGATACCAAACATCCATCCAATCGCTTCCACCATAATATAAGGGGTATAAGGGTTATTTTTAAGATCACTCAATACTTTTTTTGTTGTCTTATTCACACTTTTTTTTGAATTATACTCATCATGAGATTCCACTGGTATTTCAAAAATAATATTTTGAGGTTTGATGACAGCAGGTGCTAGTGCTAATGAATGTGCTTTGTCAAATTCTACAAAAGAGATGGGAATCCCAAGGAATCCACCTGCACCATAGGTGTTGTATGGGCCAGATTCTTCTACTTTTCTACGCATAACTTCTGATCTTACATCTAAACAGAATACGGTAGATGAAAGCGGTTTTTCATCATAGGTATGAGGTGCTGTAAACTCGTCCACATGTTGCATGATATAGGTGTCTTCTAAAGACTTTAACCACACATATCCTTCCTCTTTTTTAAGTAAATTTGCAAAGTTTGAAAACTCTATAAGTGTCATATCTAGTGTAGGCAATGCATGTTTTGCAAGTTGTACCTGAAGCGAATTTAAATTGATCTCATCTTTCACATACGCATCTAAAATTTCTTGATAGTCTTGATGCTCTTCCATGGCATCATTGTAAGTACCAGTTAGCTTACCTTTTGCCTGTAAGAGTTTTAGTATCGCATAAGGCGTATTGTTTTTGATATAAGCCTTGAGTTTATCAAAATCATTGATTTCTTTTTTTTGCATATATTTTAACTCAAAATGCAATCTGATAGCCATATAGTCCATCATTGTTGAAGGATGCTCTTGTTGAGGAAGGTACCCTTTGTCTTCTGAGCGGTATTTGATATATCCTGCCCATCCGTGCAGTTTAAGTATATGTGTTAAGAAGTATTTTTCTACATCTTCAACTTTAAGTTGTTCTAGAGCTTCTTGAACATAATCTTCCGTATCAATGACATAGTCGATATTTTCATACAGTTTAAAAGTATGGAACATACCAAGGTCTCTGTCTGTCATACTCAGTGTAGTTTGCTGTTGATCAAGAAAACGTGCGATGAACTCAATCACATCTTTTTCTATCAGTTCTTTTTTACTTGTACCAAATAGAGCATCATGAATTTCATAGAGGGTCATGTGCTTTGTAAGTGACTCTATCCATGCATCGGTATCCATATAGATGGAGTTCTCTTCAAGATAGGTATGTAGTTCGTTATCTATTTCATATACTTTTAACTCTGCATAGCTTCTTAGACTGTTCCATTTAGGACTTATTTCCAGCATAAAAGTTTTAGCTTGCTCTACAGAGCTTTCAAGATTCGACTCTTTTAAAGGTTTTAGCAAGTTTTTTTCTAGTAGTTCTGGCTTAACTTTACCTTCATTATAAAGTGCAATGTAATAGTCTGGATCCATATAGACCTTACCACCAAATATACTTTGCGCCTTTATGAGTGCTTCTTTAAAATTAAGCCCTTCAAAACCTTTTAGAGGATTATGGTGGATGAACGCACCTATAGGCCAATAGTGTGGTACGGTGTCTTTAACCGCATTTAATTTTTCTAGTATACTCATGAAAGTACCTCCTGGAGTCCCACAATACTAAGGACCATTAATAGTGTAAAGATGGCAAGGTGAACCCATCTCTCCTTGGGTGCTACGTCAATATAATGTACATTGTCATTTGGTTTACCAAAGACTGTTTTTGCCATCACTCTCATAGCGATAAGAAAGTTTCCAAAAAATATAACAACCACTATGAGATACCACATCACATTGATATCAGAGTTGAATATGCCATTTAAAAACAGCAGTGCATTTGGAAAAGGTGGATAGAGTGCCAAAGCCGTAAAATAAATGGTTAATATAAGCCCGGCATATGGTGTTACGAGTGTGATACCGCTGACTGATTTATAGTTGGCACTTCCATAGCTACGTTCATAATATCTTCCTATAAGGTATACGCCTAGGAGTGTGATCAGTAATGATACCCCATACAAGATACTCTCTTTTGTTTTAAACATAATGAGCAGTGGCGCATTAAAAAACAGTATATAATAAGTCAACTTATAGAGGTTGCTCGTCTTATTCGCTTTGTACAGAGAAAACAAAGAAGCCAAAAATGCCACTATGATGATCGGCATAGTTGTCTCTTGTGGAAATTTGTAAGAGACTACCATCCCAACAATCACGAGAAGTACAGAAAGAATAAATATTTTTTCTTTCCCTAAGATCTTTGTCTTTTCAAAAAAGACATAGTAGGGTACTCCAGCAAACAAAAATAATAAAATAAAATCTACTAACATTCACAACGTCCTTTAAAAAATTTTGAAATATTTGACATACATATCTGATATATAGCCTTCTTTTGCTAACATCTTGTATATTCGCCATTTAGGTTTATTAGGTTTATGCTCACCTATAGGTATGCCAACAAAGTGTTGCTTATAGGTAAAGTACCAACCAACAATCATGATGGCTATCAACATGAGAAGGGTCATTGTACCTGATACATGAAGTGTCGCAACCTCATAAAAGAGAGCCCCATGTTCCCCATATAGGAAATGTTCAAGGGCCAGTCCTACAAATTCATAGGTAAACAAGACAATAATGAAAGAACTAATAAGCGCAAGAATAACTTTTGGTGAATTTGCTTTGGATACTTCAAAGAAAGACAAGAAGAGTTGTGTACCCGTAAGCCAGGCAAATGCAAGTATAAGCGTTGCCACATTAAAGTGAAAGAAGTTTTCTCCCAGTAGTAATTTTACTCCAATGAAAACAATTACTGGCAATACAGTAAAGAATGCAATCATACGGAACATGTTTATACTGTTATATTGTGGCTTTTCTTTCCAAAATATTTCGTGTGAAAGCCGTCTTGGAATATTTGGTTCTTTTCTTGCCTGATTGATAAGACTTCCTGATTCCAAGAAGAGAGAGGCTTTAAAGATACCGTGTACCATAAGGTGGTAGATAGCAAGGCTGAATGCACCAAGACCCACTTCCATGATCATGTAGCCCATTTGACCTACCGTCGAGTAACCAAGGGAACGTTTGATATCTGATACTGCAAGCATAAGGATTGATGCAAAGACAGCAGTGATAAGACCCATGACAAATGCAACATTAAGTACGGCAGGTGTTAAAAGTAGTAAGAATGCCATTTTGTTTAATAAGATACCACCAACATTTACAACTCCAGCATGCATGAGTGCTGAGACTGGCGTAGGCGCTTCTGAAGTATATGGTAACCAAAGGTGAAAAGGAATGATGGCAGACTTCATCATAGCGGCAAATAAGAATAAGAAGCCAATAACATATATCATAGGATTGTCGATGGGACCAGATCCTGACATAACTAACCATTTTTGACTCAGTTCTGCTAAATCAAAACTACCAAATGTTTTATAGGTGAGGATCACCGCAATGATAAAAAGGAGGTCAGCCAGCTTATGCACAAGCATGGTCCACCCACCATTTTTAATGGCAGATTTTGATTCAACATTAAATGAGATAAGTAGATAGAGGCTGATACTCATAAGTTGCCATGCCATTGTAAGAATGATAAGGTTATTACTCATCACAAGAAGATAGATAGCTGAGAATATGAAATTTAAAAGTATAAAAAATCGTTTATACCCAGGTTCATCCCACATGTATTTTGTAGAGTATTTACGTATCACAAGACCTAAGATGGCAACATAGGGTACGAGTATGGCAGAGAGTTCATTGAAAACAAGCAAACCTCCAAAACCATAAATAGCTTCATCAGTACTCATCACATAATAAGTACCATAAAGTCCTAAAAGTGCAACGAGTGATGAGAAAAAGATAGCCACTTTAGGCATGTGTTCTTTTTTATTTAAAAAACCTATCAAGATTGCAATCATGATGGGTATAAACGGAATGAATAAAACTAGTTTTTCCACTAAAAACTCCTGTAATTATTAAAATATTTCGTAAAAACTTCTATTTATTGGGTCTGGAATTCGCCATTAATGATGGTTGAAACACTGAATCAAAATAAATTTGAAGAACGAAGGTTATCAAAATTACCTTCTAAAAACTCTTGCCATTATAGGTTATTTTTTTATAATATAGTCTATTTTGAAAATAAAGTGCTAATAAAACATAAATTTTACACTTCTTTGTGTGACTGTGTCACAATGAGTGACTATATCAGAATTTGATACTAGCACTATTTATGATCATATTGGTGTAGAACTGTATATACATGAACTCTAATACAAGAAATAGCAAGGATAACTTGCTTCAATAATGAAAAGTAAACACGTATACATGCTACACAATTTTCTTTATATATAATGTATAGACAGGAATCGTCTTTTAAAGAAAGGTAGTAAGAAGTGCACTCATCATTTTTTTTGCAACCTATAAGTTCATATAATAATTAGATAAAAACGTTTTTTATATTATTGATATTTTATATAAATTATAAGAAAAGTCAAAGGTTTTTACAGTAAACTCCCATTTGAAAACATATTATGTAGTTGATAAAGAATTTGTCATAAATATTACCAATACGTGTTATTAAGGTTTTTTTGTGTAAAGTGACTTGAAGCTCCATTTCTAATCTATTGGTTATTATGATTGAATATAATTGTCATAATTAATAGATATATGTTTAAATTTTCATTGGAGTAAAGGAGTAAGAATGTATTATGTAGCAAAAGTTGATGCAGACAAATGTGCTGAATATAAATGTAACACGTGTACACTATATTGTCCAGAAGCGAATACGCTGATGTTCGATAAAGAGGGAAACACCTCTTGGGTAGATGAAGACAGATGTAAAGGGTGTGCACTTTGTGTGTACGTATGTACTGACATGCTTGATCGTAATTGTATTACGATGGAAATGGCCGGTCACGAAGAATAAATCTATAATTTATATTTAATAAAATTATAGTCTAAAAACAATTTATAGGAGAACTTATGGCAAATCAAGGTCCTGCGTATTATTCACCGTATCCTACGGCTGTATATGAAGGTGTAATTACACCACCAGAAGGGAAAGCGCTTTTACTGGAAGATGTAGTAGATGAAGAAACTGCAATGAGAGAAGTTGCAAGAGTTATGTTGACAAGTGAAAATGCAACTATTTTCCCTGGTCCACAAGTATTATACGGTTATAACGAAGAAGCTAAGAAAAAAGCTACTCTTATTAAAGAGATGTCAGAAGTTCTTAATGCTAAAATGATTCCAATGTATGACTATAGACCGAAGTATCCAAAAATTGATGCTGAAGTTGAGATCAATCCAAATCACCCAAACTTAACAATTTGGCATAACAATATTAAAGCAGCAATTTTTATTGGTGTTCATTGTCACTATGCAAATGTTGCTTTGAAAATGGTAAGATCAGAGACAGATTGTTATACAATCGCAATTTGTGGTTTATCCGGGCACGAAGATGCTATGGCAACATTAAGAGATCAGCATTCTTCAGAGCTTGAGAAATTTATCAAGATTGCTAAAGAAGTAAAATCAGAACTGAAATTATAGGAAAAGGAGACAAAAAATGAGTACAATTAAAGATATGACAGACACACACAATTGGTCTGGACAGAAATTAGTTACAGCCGATCACTTGCTTTTCGATGCTCCAAGAGAAAAGCACTTCATGACTGGTTCAGAAGTTTTAAAAGAAGCAGTAAAAAGATGTACAGTTGATGCATCTGTATCGTACCCTATTACACCACAATCTGAAGCAGCTCACCTTATTGGTGAACTTTGGGCAGAAGGTTATGTAGGTGTATACTTTAGAGGTGAAAATGAATTTGGTGTAATGTCTGAAGTTGCTGGTTGTGCGATGGCCGGTGCCAGAACAATTACTACTACTTCAGGTCCAGGTACACTTAGAGCGATGGAAAACTTTGCTCAGTGGTCTGGTACAAGAATTCCATGTCAACTTATCCTAATGGCTCGTGGTATTAACTCACCACTTACTATTCAACCGGATAACTTGGAAGTTTCTTATATGTTAGAAACAGGTTGTCAAATTTGGTATGCTGAAAACGTACAAGAACTATTTGACATGTCAATTGCAGCATTTGTTGTTGCTGAAAAGCCTGATGTTCATGTTCCAATTGTTACTGTTGTTGATGGTTTCTTTGTATCACATACAAGAGAATCTGTAATGCTTCCAGCTGACGACATTGCACTTTTACCATATGAGCCATACAAATCTCCATTACCTCCGATTGATTCTGAAACTCCTCCAGGACGTTTTTTAAGAGATCCATTTGTAATGAAGTCTAACTACATTTCTTACGCAACTCACGCTTCTTGGCAGTGGGAAGTTAGATCAGCAGTAGAACGTTCACGTCCATATGCTAAGCATTTCCTTAACGGTCTTGTGCATGTTACTGGTACTGAAGACGCTGAAATAGCATTTGTTACTTGTGGTACTGCTTCTCATCAAGCTAAAGAAGCTGAAAGAGAACTAATGAAACTGGGAATTAAGACTAAGGTTATTAAACTTAGAACTATTAGACCATTCCCAGAAGAAGAACTTATTGAAGCACTTGCTGGTGTTAAACATGTTTTCGTACCTGAATTCAACGTTGTTGGTTGGTTAGAAAAAGAAGTGAAGAAATCACTTTATGGTAAGCATGATGCAGACATTGTTGGCGGTCCAAGAGTTGCTGGTGGTATGAGTATGCCTGCTGAAGCAATTCTTAGAGAAGTTATGGAACACATTAACCCTGGAAAAGGAGCATAACATGGGACATGATATATATAAGATCAACCCAGAATTTAGAGACATTATGCCTCAAGAGATCATTGATCTTGAGGAAAAAGCTACATGGGCTAAAAATCAAGAGAAACCACGTGGTATTAAGGAACTTCCAGAAACTAAAGAGTTACTTGAAGAACACTCATTATGTGCTGGTTGTCCGGAAGCTGCTGCGTTAAGATATGTGCTATCTGCACTACCTAAACCAGAAGATACAATCATTGTTAACTCAACAGGTTGTACATCTTTGATGTTCCCACACATCGCACTTCATACTGTTCACTCACTTTTTGGTAACCAAAATGCAGTTGCAACTGGTATCAAAAGAGTTCTTGACTGGAGATTTCCAGATATTGAGAAAGATGTTGTTGTTCTAGCGGGAGACGGTGCTACTGTTGATATCGGTCTTGACTATACACTCCAATCATTCTTTAGACAAGAAAATATCACTACTATCTGTTTTGATAACGAAGTGTATGCAAACACTGGTGGACAGGAATCAGGCGCAACTCCAAAAGGTCAAGTTTTCAAAATGGCACCTACTGGTAAAAAGTTTGAAAAAGTAAAAATGTGGGAACTAGCTGTAACATCTGGTTGTCATTACTCTATGAACATGACAGCTTCTGCTCCTAAAGCAGTCGCTAAAGCGGTTAGAGAAGCTATTTTAGTTGCAAGAGAAATCGGACCAACATTCCTTAACATTTACACGCCATGTATTCTTGAAATTGGGCTAAGTGCAAATGAAGGTCTTGGCGAAATGAAAGATCAAGATAAAGATAGATTTGCTAACTTCAAATTTGTTTCACCAGCAGCTGAAGAGTTCTTGAAGCAATGTAAAAAAGAAGGACGTTTATAATGGCTAAAGATTCAATAAAAGTAAGACTTCCGGGTCTTGGTGGTCAAGGTGCTGTAACAGCTGCTCACATTGCAGCAACAGCAGCAGATACTGATGGTTACTTCGCAGTTTCTAATCCATTCTTTGGTGCAGAAAAGCGTATGGCTCCATCTGAGTCTTATGTAAGAATTGGTACAGTGCCTATTTATGATAGAGGTGAAGTAATTTATCCTGATATCGTTATGATTTTCCACCCACAAGTTATTACTATGGGTAAATCATACACTATGCCTTTTTATGCTGGTATCAAAGAAAATGGTCTTGTTATCATTAACTCTGATAGAGATCTTTTAACTGTAGAAGATCAAAAGACATTAAATGACTTGAATGTAAAAGTGCTAACTCATGACTTTACTCAGTTTGCTATCGATCAGGCAGGTACTGAACTTGCTACAAACATGGCAATGCTAGGTGCACTATTTGGTGCTCTTGGTACAGTTAGTAAGCCTTCTATTGAAGAAGGAATCAAAGATAGATTCCTTAAGAAATATACAGCTTCTGGTGGTACTGCTACACTTGACTCAGTAATTGAGAAGAAATTTAAGAAAAAGCAAGAGCTTATCGATAAAAATCTTTCTACTGCATCTGCTGCTTATGACTTAACTGCTGCATGGGCTAAAGAAGTAGGACTAGAACCAATTCTAGAACCTTCTAAGCACAACAACGGTAACGCATAATTTTATAACTGTGCTCTAAGCACAGTTATTTATTCCCTCTTTCAAAAAAACACTTACAAACTTTTTTCATAAACCCTAAACACAAGAGCTTATTAAATAAGTTTTATTAACAAGGAACAGACATGATACAGTCATTTATAATTACAGGATTTTTAGGTGTTGGTAAAACTACCATGCTTACCAATACGGTCAAAGAACATTTTAGTGATAAAAAAGTTGCTATTGTTGTAAATGAATTTGGTGATATTGGTATTGACGGAAATATACTGAGTAATGTATATAGTGAAGTACTTGAAATATCAGAAGGGTGTATTTGTTGTCAATTATCTGAAGAGTTTGAAAGTGGTGTTATTGAGATTATTAATAAGTATAACCCTGAAATCATATTTGTAGAGACCTCAGGGGCATCTGAGCCTTTTCCTATCTTTTTATCTCTACAAAACCTTGGTGTCTCTGTTGAGGGTGTGATTTGTGTTGTAGACTCTAAAAATCTTGATTCTTACAAAGACAACTCTACGGCTAAATATCAAGTTGGTGGTTCTAATATACTTGTATTAAACAAGACAGATCTTGTGACTGATGATGAATTAGAAGCTGTAAAGAAAGATGTCATTGAAATTAAAAATGAATTCAATATCAAAAATACTTTAACAGGTAAGACCATATTTAATAACTATGTGATTAACAATGCCGAACAAGGTGTTGTTACTAAAGAAGTGTTTGAGGGTGTATACAAAGTTGATGAGATTATTGGATTGGCAAAGGATTATCAACATCTTAATCATACTACTCAAGACTCAATCACCCAAAAAGTAGCTTACCTCAAAGAAGATATTGAGTTTAATGATGTGGATGAAGTGTTAAAAAATCTTCCCAAAAGTATTTACAGGGTAAAAGGTGTTGTAAAAGTCAAAGATGTTCCAAACCCAATTGTAATAAATTATTCATTTGGTAATGTTTCATTTGAAGAGTTAGAAGAATATACAGAACCATCAATTATGATATTTATCGGAGAATCAATAGACAATGATGTGAATGAGTTATGTGGAAAATTTGATTTTTTAAATTTACCCAAATTTAGAATGAGTAAGTAGTATACAGCAAGCACTTTCTCATTGCCACAACTCCTACTATGAGCATTCAGCTACTATGTATTGTCTAGTAGCTACTATACGACAAACCTCCCCATAAAACTCTATCTACCAACCTCGTATAAATAATCATTAAAATAGATGTTATAATGTAAAAATAAATGCAAAAGGATATAAAATGAACGACAAAAGAAGACTGCATATTCATATGTCAGTAGACAATATAGAAGAGAGTATTGCTTTTTATAATACTCAGTTTGGAACAAAAGCAACTAAAGTAAAAGATGACTATGCACAATGGTTGGTAGATGATCTCTCTCTTAATTTTGCTATATCAACAAGAGGCGATGAAAAAGGTGTAAATCATCTGGGTGTGCAGTATGAGAGTGATGATGCACTATTGAAAGCACAGCATACCTTTGAAGAGAAAGGGATTAAAGGAAAGGTAGAAGAGGGTGCAGTCTGTTGCTACAAATCTTCAAATAAATACTGGGTAACAGATCCTACAGGTATAATCTGGGAGAATTATCACTCTATGGACGATGTGGAAGTATTTGGTGTAGATGCTTCTGATACAGTTGATGGTTGTTGTATGCCAACCTTTGGTAAGTTTACTGAAACACCATCATGCACACCAACTAAAAATGATGATACTTGTTGCAGTACGAGTTCAGATGAATAGCCTTTCAAGAGATTATGAAAACGCTTATAATTCAACGCTCTCAAAGCGTTAACCCATGAAATTACACATTTATTACATTTAAAGTGTATACTATAAAAATAATCTATGCAGAGTTCAATAAAGAAAGGAATAGATCATGAAAGTTTTTTTAAAAATTTCTCTTTTTGCGATGGCTATCTTGTTTATGCAGGGATGTGCGTCACACCAAAATTTTGTCAACAAGTATAACGCTTGGGTGGGACAGAATATTAATGATCTGATCCAGAAGATAGGGTATCCTGACAGTACCTATGTTTTACCAAATAAAAATAAAGTGTATGTCTATGAGAGATCTCGAATTTATAGTTATCCATCTATATCTATGGGGTATGGTGGATTTGGTGGGTACCGTGGTGGGTACTATGGTATGGGTTATGGCACTGATGTTGTCCAGCAAACATGTAAAATTTATTTTGAGACTGATAGAAAATCTATTATCGTCAAATGGGCTTCACGGGGTAATGCCTGTGTTTCAAACTAGTAGACATCGTTTGAAAATAAGAGATAAAGTAGCACTATATGTTTGAAGTTGCAGAGTATATTGGTATCATTGCTTTTGCCAGTTCCGGTTTTTTTGTGGCGGTACGTAATAAACTGGATTTTCTGGGTACGTTGATCTCTGTGTTTCTTACTGCGCTGGGTGGGGGACTCATCAGAGATATCGCAGTAGATAAAACACCTTATACATTTACACACAATATGCCTGCACTTACGATCCTCATCGTCATGATCTTATTGATACTTTTTAAATTTCAAAAAAAAGACAGTATAGAGAACAAACCCCTTTTCATCCTTAGTGACTCCATCGGGCTGATCTCTTTTAGTATCACGGGTGCACTGGTCGCTATAGAAGCGGGGCTTAATCTTACAGGTGTATTGGCTTTGGCTTTTGTAACTGCAGTAGGGGGAGGTATCATTAGAGATGTGATCATCAATGAGATTCCTTTTGTACTCAAAACAGGATTTTATGGAACGATCGCACTTCTCATAGGTTTAATGCTCTATGTGTTAGATCTTTATGACCTGATCTCTTTCTATACGATGACCATGGTTTTTTTCGCAGGTATCGTACTTAGAATAATCGCATACTATAAGAAATGGGCTATTCCGATGCTATAAGTTAACCTTGAGGAATGTATTTCTCAAGATACGCATCAAACTCTTTTTTTTCTGCCTCACTCATGGCACGGGTAGGAATGACATTGAATCTACGAGGATTTGTATACAGAAGGTAAAAATAATCATCATTTTTCCACTTCCTAAATGCACTCCATGGTATGGAGGTATCCTTAGTGTTTTTATCTAACTTGATACCTTTTCCAGATATATGAAGTGTGACTTCATGTGGTAAAATAGTACTTTTTTGATACACACTTTTGGCTTGATATGCAGAGAGCATTCGTACAAACAGCATATAAAAAGAGATAGAAAAAAAGACAGCTATCACGTTAGTGATGATCTCACGGGTATTTGAAAAATCAGTACCGACTACGACTATGATGGTTGCCAATGTTGCATAAATAGCAAGCATTAGGACTCTTTTGCCTTTTTTGTGGTGTAAGTTTACTGCTTGTTGGTATTCATCTTGAGTGAGTTGATAGGTGATATTCATGATTTTCCTTATGATAATGTTATGATATTATACAATTATTAGATATACAAAAGATACAGTATTGATATGATACACTGTAAGTGCGAAAGGACTTAAAATGTTATACAAAGTGAAAGCAAAAATAGACAAACTTAAAATGAAAGCTTTTTTTACAGCTTTGATCGATGGAAGCATTGCCGGTCAAGAGCCAGATGGTCCCTATATCGTGAATGCCATGCAAAAAGCAGTGATGACAGATGCTGAGACACTTGAATGGTATCAATCATGTCATTGTAAGACACCACTTAAACATGAGAGAGAAACAGTGTATGACAAATACCTGCATGACTTTGAAGCAACATTGGTATCTAAAGAAAAAAATGACATAAAAGGTAAGTCATTTTGGGAGTGTCTTGAAGACAGGCATTCTGGTGCTTTTGATGATGCTTTTGATGATGATTTATACGACTAAACAGATATAGTTGGCTGTAAAGTGGCTTCCACTTTTTCTTTGCAGAGTGTTCTGACATAGAAAATATGTGCTATGGTGCTTTGCGTGTAATGAATGATGGATAGAGTTTCCAACAAAAAATTAAGGAATTGAATATGAGACAATATGAAACATACAAATGTAACAAATGCGGGAATGAAGTTGAAATACAAACTGTAGGTGGTGGCGCTTTACATTGTTGTGGAGAAGCTATGGAAATGGTAACTGAAAATCTTACAATGGTGAACTTAATGAAAGCATTTGCAGGTGAATCACAAGCAAGAAATAAATATGAATACTTTGCCAAAGTAGCACAAAAAGAAGGCTACAGAGATATAGCTGAACATTTTCAAAGAGCTGCAAACAATGAAAAAGTACATGCCAAACTTGAACTTGCTTTAAACAATAGAATGGAAAAAAATAGTGAAGAGAGTTTTGGAAATACAAAAGAAAATCTTCAGTGTGCCATAGATGGTGAGTCTTATGAAAATGTAACGATGTACCCAGATTTTGCTCAAATTGCAAAAGAGGAAGGACACAAAGAAGCAGTAAAACTATTTACAGGTATCGGTAAAGTAGAAGTGGAACATGAAAAGATGTTTCAAATGCTTTTAGAGAGACTTGAATCTGATGCTGAGTTTGTAAGTGAAGATGCAGAAGAAGCATGGATCTGTGAAGTGTGTGGTCATGTACATTACGGTAAAAAAGCGTTAAAAAATTGTCCGGTATGTGATCATGGACAAGAGTACCAGTCAAGATTGAATTCTAAGAAATAATTTTACACGGATAAATTAAATACATAAGTATGCTTGTTACGTCTCTTTGAGACGTAACAAGTAAGAATTATTTATACTGTGACATCATCATCATCTTCTTCTATATCGAGATGACCATCATTGTCATCATCGTCATCTACATCATCAAGCTGGCCATCACCATCATCGTCATCATCTATATCATCATTTTCACCATCATTATCATCATCAACATCGCTATCATTGTCAATACCATCATCATCAAGATCATTATCAACATCTGGATATCCATCACCATCATCATCATTATCATCATGGTTACTTAGTGTGTCATTATCATCATTATCGTAGACGTTTAGTATGCCATCACCATCAGAATCCATAGGATCATTCTCAAGTTCAACAACAAATAATTCATTACCCACTTGAATACTCAATATATCATCTGATACATGATCTCCGTCAGTATCATTAATGTCATCTGGATGCATAGCAAGTGCAATATATCCAAGGTCTATATCTGCATCTGCAGTAAAGAGTGTACCATTTGCATCAGTTGTAATAATACCAATAGGAGTAACAACTTTCGTCGTTTCATTATTTTCATTTGTTGTCATAACCAGACGACAATTGACTGTACTTGGAATTTCTAACTCAAAAGGGTGCTTATCGGTATCTCCAACTGTAGGTATGGTGGATGTGGTAGAATAGTAACTACCATCCTCACAAAAAGCTTCAATAAGCGTTCCTGGAACCATACCACTAATTTTGCTTGTTTGAGTAGATGAAGTTGTTGAACTTCCCCCGCCACATCCTACTAAAGTAAATGCTGTTGTTCCAGCAAAAATAGCTGCTGCTGCCAAAGTTGAGAGTTTCAATGAAGTTGTTTTCATGTCTGTCCTTTTATTTGTTTATGATGTAGTGTATCGTTAGTAGTGTTACTCAAGTGTTAGCTAAGGAGAGGGATGTGTAGTGTGAAAGGTATATATCTAAAACACGATCGTTATGCCTGCTGTAAGCATAACGATGAAAGGGTTTCTATATATGTGCTATGAAATTTCTTTCAAGTGTGTCTCTAAAGCGTTTTAATTCAGAATCCATATCTAAGTCACCTTTAAATATATCGTGTATAGCATAAGTCTCTAAAGGCTCAGCTCCACAAAATTGAAATGTTTTATGCGTAGCAACATTTGCTTCATCTAAAGAAAGTCCATCAAAGAAACCATCTTTATCAGAAAATTCACTAGTAGGGCAGTTGTAAGTAAGTGAAATCATATACTTTGTACCTTGCATCAAACCTCCACTGCCATAACGTTTAGATGCATCACTTCTAGTTCTTCCATCGTTTATGTACAAACCATTATGATCACCGGCAGAAAAAACTTCATCTATATATTTTTTAGTAATCCAAGGCACACCCATCCAAAAAACAGGATATTGCAATACTATATAATCAGCCCAAACAAACTTCTCAACTTCTTCTTTTATATCATAGTCACTTTCAACTACACTATGCTTCACATTAAAACCATTTTTTTGAAAGAACTCAGATGCTGAGTCTATATACATCTTTGTGAGGTTACCCTCTGCAACTTCATCATATCTTTGATGTCCGTTGATAATAAGTACATTTTTCATAGCTTCTTTCCTTCTATTTTTGGGTGAAACTTTTCATCATCTCTTGCATTTGCTGTATCTGCTCTGGTGTCATTTGTGGCATTTGGGATGGAGTATTACCATTGTTGTCCTTCATACTCTTTATTGGAAAGTTAGGTAATTTAAAATCCTCATCCGATGCAGAAATATTGAATTGAATGTTTGTAGCTTCCGTCGTATGTGTGATCCCCATTACTTTGACTTTTGATTTGAGCATGACACCTTTGTGCAGCCAAAGTTTTATCTTTGGTGTTTCCCATACTTCACAGACATAGTCTAGTACACTCTCTTCACCCGTTTTTGTACCGTTCATGGCAAGCATCATCTCTTTACCGCTTTTGACAAGATCTTTATGCTCAGAGTGTCCTAACATCGAAGGGTCATACTCATACTGAACAATGGTCTTTTGCTCATAATCTACTACATACACTTTTCCAGCATCGATCTTTGTGGTCTGATGGGTATTTTCTTCTCTACCCATGATAACGGATTTAGTTGTTTCTTCATGAAGTTCTACATTTCCCCACTCTTTGAAAACTGCTTTGCTTGTACCGGTTATCTGGGTTTGTATACCCATCATATTTCCACCACCGATGATAGCATACTCAATGATACCTGATTTGATCTCATAACGTTTTGCTTCGGCATTAACAGTGCTTGTAGCCAAAATGAGTGCAATTACTACACTCCATATTTTCATCTGCTTCATCATATCTCCTTTTTATTATTATAACTTATTTTGAGAAACTTTTTTTGATAAAAATAGAATCCCTTTAATCATCATTGGTTACAATGGCGGAATGAAGAAAAAGAAATTACTTATTATTGGAGCAGGGCTTAGTGGGTTATATGGTGCCGTGTTACTTCAATATACATATGACGTGACGATCATAGAAGCGCGTGATCGTACAGGTGGACGGATCATGGGTATTGATGGGCATGATATGGGCCCATCTTGGGTTTGGCCGCATCAAAAAAATATCTTACAGCTCATAGATACATTAGGTTTGGAGATTTTTTCACAATATACAGAGGGACTTGCCCTATATGATGCTCCAGATGGTGTACAACGATTTAACCCTTCTTCAACAGCACTTTCCTACCGTATAAAAGGTGGCATAAGTCAAATGGTCATGGCATTGGAAAATCGACTTGAAAATCCTGTCAATCTAAATGAAAAGGTTCTCTCTTTAACGCAGTCAAATGAAATAATAGTGGTCAAAACGTCAGTCAAAACGTATGAGGTAGATAAGGTGATTTCAACACTGCCCCCAAGGTTAGCTGTACAAAATATAGAGTACTTTCCTGCATTGCCTACAGCGCTTCATACGCAACTGCTGAACATACCAACATGGATGGGATATTCTGCCAAGTGTGTCATAGAGTACCCTGACGCATTTTGGAGGGAAGAGGGCTTAAGTGGCTTTGCCGTTTCTCATCTGGGACCTTTGGGTGAGATACATGATGCCTGTACCCAAGACAAAGCGGCACTCTTTGGCTTTGTACATAGTTATGCAAAGTATGATAATCTGGAAGATGATATCATCAAGCAACTCACGCGAATTTATGGAAGAAAAGCTGCGAACCCTTCCAAACTCTATCTTGTAGACTGGAAAAAAGAGCCCAATACTTCAACAACCCTTGATGCTATACCTCTGGGTGAACACCCTTCGTATGGGTTTACTGCAACACATTTAGATGGAAAACTGATATTTTCAGGCACGGAGAGTGCCTTTAGAGAAGGCGGATATTTGGATGGGGCTATTGCTTCAGCTATGAATGTGGCGAAAAATTTGTAGTGTATAGGGTTAGAAACCCTATCAATATCTGAAAAAACTTTATGCTTTAGTTTGAACTTTAGAGTTATACTTTACGTACCAGTAGTGTATCTAAAGTATCAAGCAAGTTTAAGTCTTTAAGAGGATTATGTTTCAAATCCAAATACACAAGGTTGGGTAATGATGTCAAACTTTCAATATGTTGTATGGTATTAGTATGTGCTACGATTTTTTTGAGTGTACAGAGCTGACTTAAAGGTGTAATGTCAGATATTTGATTGTCTTGTATAAAAATAAATTTAATTTTTTCATTTGAAGTTAAAGGGCTAAGGTCAGAGATCTTATTATGAGAAAGTGAGAGTTTATGTATCTTTGTTAGTGATGAAAGTAGGCTAATATCAGATATGTGGTTATGAGATAGAGAAAGACGTTCGAGCCAAATGAGTGTAGCTATTTCCGAAGGAATTTCTGTGAGTTCAAGATGGCTAAGATCTAGGTATTTGAGTCTCTTTTTTTTACATAAAGCTATTTTTTCTAAAGCCTGTTTATTCATGATGTAACCTTCTTTTATTTACTGGAGAGATAATAGCATATTTTGTAAGAGGAGATGATAGTAAAAAGGAAGGAAGTGATATAGATACCTTTTAGCCAAACTAAAGCGATCCCCAAGTAGTATGAAAACCAATACAAAATAAAGAATCAAAATGCACATAGACCTAACCGAGGGCATTATCAAACAGCATATCGTGAAACTGGCAGTTCCGGCAGTTGTAGGGTACTTCTTTCATACGATGTTTAATGTCACAGATACCTTTTTTGCCGGGCTCATCTCCACGCAGGCACTAGCAGCACTCTCTTTGTCTGCCTCTGTGTTTTTTATGGTGTTAGCCATAGGGATAGGAATGTCTGAGGCGGTGACTTCTTTGGTAGGGAATGCTTTGGGAGAGAAAAACATACCTAAAGCACAACACATCGCGCTCAATGCCATAGCATTTGGGGTACTTTTGTCTGTGTCTCTTTCTGCGTTGGGTGTATTATCTGTGCCATATCTGGTAGAGGCATTGGGTGACCCCTCGTATGTAGTGGAGACGCTTGACTACATAAACGTGATTTTGTATGGAGCAGTGTTTTTTGTGGGAGCATTCTTTTTTAATGCACTACTTAATGCTACTGGAGACACAAAGTCATTCAGAAATGTACTGATCGTCACGGCACTGCTTAATATCGTGTTGGACTACCTGTTCATTGAACATTTCAAGATGGGTGTAAGCGGTATAGCTTTGGCCACCATTATCGCTGAGCTTATTACGATGGCTTACCTGTTCTACAAAGTAAGCCGAACGAAGTTGTGGCGTGGATTTTCTACATTTGAGTATGACAGCCATGTCATAAAAGAGTTGCTCAAACAAGGGATGCCACCAAGCATCAATATGTTCATGATGGCATTTGGTATGTATATCATCACGTACTTTGTCGCACCCTTTGGTAAAGAGGCTGTCGCTGCTTTTGGTATAGGGATGCGTATAGAACAGATCTTTCTTATGCCTGTGATAGGACTCAACATCGCTACACTTGCCATAGTTTCACAAAACAACGGTGCCAAATCCTATGAACGGATCAAACCTACGGTTAGTTTAGCCATACGTTATGGGTGGCTTATGAGTACGCTCGGAGTGAGTTCCTTTTTACTTTTTGCAGACTACATGGCAGCACTTTTGACCTCTGATCCTGCTGTTATAGAGCAAAGTGCACTTTACTTGCGTGTGAGTGGTGTGGCTTCGTACGGTTTTGTCGTGATATTCATTTACATCGCTATGTTACAAGGCATAGCTAAACCAGCTGTCATCATGCCTATAAGCATTTACAGACAGGTTGTAGCACCGGTAGTTGTATTTACTGCTTTAGCATGGATGGGATTAGGTATTTTATCTCTCTGGATAGGATTAGATATGATCATCTTCTCTTCCGCACTCTTTTTGTGGTGGTATGGAGAGAAGAAATTAAAACATTTATCGTAGCACCTAGAAGGGAACACTGAATGATAGATATAAACAAACCATGCATAAAAAAATGTTGTCTCAATGAAGATAATATTTGTCTAGGGTGTTTTCGTACTTTTGATGATATGCGTCAATGGAATAAAGCCAATATAGAAGAAAAAACGCGGATGCTTAAAATAGCACAGAAAAGAAAAAAGGAACATATACTTAAGGATAGGTCCTCACAAAAACCTCGTCCTTAAAGTTTGTTTTTGATCCACTCTTTTATCATCATCAATTCATCTTCGACAACATTATGATCTTTATCATAACTTTTAAATGTAATATCAAACCCGCCATTTTGTAATGTTTCCACTTGTACTTTTGAAGTGTTAAATGGGAGTATACCATCAGAAGTTCCATGCGTGCATAACCAGTTTGAAGTATTTACATTTGGGTTCATTTCATGCAAGAGATTGTTGGTATCGTAGATGTACCCACTGACTGCGATGTAACCTGCAAGTACCTTCTCGTACCTAGATCCAAACTCAAAGGTAAGCAAGGCACCTTGTGAAAATCCAAATAAAAAGCTCTCATCTGCATTGAACTCTTCTTCAAACAGAGTGTCTAAAGTATCTGCAAGTATGCCACTTGAATATACAATGCCTTCCCATTGGTTAGGTGCTAAGTCATACCATGAAAAGCCTCCATAGTAATAGTAGGGAGCATCGAGTAAAAGATAGTTCATATCATCTATGTTGAGGTAGGATGGTAAAAAAGTAAATCCACGTGATGAGTCTCCACGACCATGAAGGATGATCATCAACTTTTTAGAAGCTACTTTGGATGGGATAAAAATATTGTTTAGCTGTAAATCTTCACGACTCTGCATTTAGTGCCTCTCTGCATTGAATTGTTAAATCTTATCATAAGGGATTATACTAAAATTATATTATAGTGTTCCTCATTAGGATATACTCTCACATATAAACCATAAGGAATTTTATGGCCATCAAAGCAACCATCTGTAAAGCGTTACTGAACATTGCAAATATGGACAGCCATTATTATGCTGATCACAACTTAACGATGGCGAAACATCCGTCTGAAACTGACTTGCGTCTTATGGTCCGATTGATTGCATTTATACTAAATGCTAATGAAGAGTTGGAATTTTGTAAAGGTATATCGCAAGAGGATGAGCCTGATCTGTGGCAAAAG
This sequence comes from Sulfurovum sp., assembly GCA_023955225.1. GTDB lineage: Bacteria > Campylobacterota > Campylobacteria > Campylobacterales > Sulfurovaceae > Sulfurovum. The sequence goes on along the minus strand of JAGSGJ010000014.1, from coordinate 3,726 downwards.
TCTTTGGGTGGTGAGATAAAACTATGGATAGACTTGGGGCAACCTGATGAAAAGCGTATTAAAAAAGCGTGTGGCCGTTCAGAAAAAGTGATTATCTATACGTATCAGGAAGGTATGGCTTCCTCCTGGTGGAAACAGATCCAAACATCCCTTACCCGTTTTTCCAATCTTCAAGTCATACATCTCGATATAGAAGGCGACATAGAAGAACTTGCAAAGCGCGCAATGTCATTACAAGCCAATATATTTGATAATGAACTGACTCTGATAGATGAAGAACACAGTGTAGTAATTAGAGAAAAGAGTTGGATGAGATGAAGTAAAATAATTACTTCATCTTTTTTCACGAGGTCTATCTCTTTTATGGTATGATGTTGCCTCATATGGTTTACTGTCACCGGTAATACATACATACATATAGGATTTAAGGTTAAGATGAAAAAGTGTTATTGTAAAAGTGGATTGGATTTTTCAGAATGTTGTGAACCTATTTTAAGAGTACAACAAGTAGCACTAAGTGCACTTACGCTTATGCGCTCACGCTATAGTGCTTATTGTTTAGGTGAGGTGAACTATCTTCAAGCTACAACCCATGATCACACTTGGAGTGATGAAGAACTTAAATTTATACAGGACTGGGCAGATAACAGTTTTTGGCAGCACTTGGAGATTGTAGATTATAACGATGATACGGTTGAATTTAAAGCCTATTATATCTTCGATAATGTACAGCATCTACATCACGAAAAATCAACCTTTATAAAACTAAACGATATGTACAAATATGTCGATGGTGAAATATATGAAGATAAAGTAACATTTACAAACAATCAAAAATGTATATGTGGAAGTGGCTTGAAATATAAACGTTGTTGTTTGCCTAGATTGACAAAATAAAGTATTATTCTATAACATTTTTGATTGCTATATGCATTACTTATGGTAGAGCGATTATTGAAAAAGTATCATAGTAAATTATTCAACTTCAAGTATATGCTTAGCTATTGTAGCTAGCCATATACTCTTCCAACTCAAATTATTCCCCTAACAACCATTAAACTCTCTAACTCTTTTGGCAAATTTATGACATATTTACAATATACTTTCTTTATCAACGTAACTCAAGGTAGTAACTAATGGATTTAAAGATATTAGAGCAACGAGCTAAAGCATTTGATCACTTATTTGATGCTGTTGTTGTAACTGATGTAGAAGGAATCATTATAGACTGGAATATTGGTTCTGAATTATTGTATGGATATTCAAAAGAAGAAGCAATGGGACAAGCCTGCAGATATAGTCCATGTCCCTGAAGATGTTGATCGTATTACGACAGACATTATCTCTTCGGTAGAGAAATTTGGTAAATGGAATGGTGAAGTAAAATATTTGCACAAAGACGGTCATATTGGTTGGCTTGAGTCAATGTGTGTTCCTATTCTTGATGATAATAATCAGATGATCGGTGCATTAGGTATCAATAGGGATATTACTGCTCGAGTAGAAGAGACTAAGCGACTGCATGACCGAGCACATTATGATGAACTTACGCAACTTCCAAATCGTTATCTGTTGCTTGATCGTCTTAATCATCTAATAGAACGCTCTGAACGCAATAAGAGTACGTTTGCACTGTTTTATATCGATCTAGATAGATTTAAGGACATTAATGACAGCAAAGGGCATGCATCTGGGGATAAGGTCTTAAAAGAGATTGCATCACGTCTGTCTCTATCGATTCGTAGTTCAGATACGGTTGCAAGAATAGGAGGAGATGAGTTTATTGTTATATTGGAAAATACTTCTGACAAAGATGATATCTCAAAGATGGCAGAAACAATTATTAAGGAAATATCTGAACCTTGCAGTATTGATGGTGAAGAGTTCCAGATCAGTTGCAGTGTTGGTATTGCTACCTATCCTAAGAATGGCACTACCACAGATGCATTGCTATTGTATGCAGACAAATGCATGTATAAAGCCAAACGAAAAGAGCGCGGTACTTACCATTTTTAAAACACAGTATTTACGGTATCTCAGGTACCGTAATACTCTCATCTAGCGTTGCATATTTACGTCCCACTCTAGCGATAGCGGAAAATTCAAAAGCGATCTTGTTTGTATCAGAGATAATGTTATTATCAAGATAAAGATGTTTTATCTCTACAATGACAGGGATTGTTTTGCTGCCTTGAAGTTCTACCTCTTGTAAATACTTACAAAAGAATGCCACTTTGATACCTTCAGGCATAGGTGGAAAACCTTCAATCATGTTTTTTGTTGGAATGTCAAATACTTCTAGTTCACTCTGTGTTGCATCTAATCCTTTAGAACTCAAATGCATTGCTTCAAAATGATCCTCATCTACAATGCAAACCACGCATTTTTTACTTTCACGTAAATTTCTGAGTGTGTCTTTTGGACTGCCATCTGCACGGTGACCAATGGAAACGATTAGAGTGGCAGGCTCTGAAGAGAGTGGTGTGAAGTAAGAAAAAGGAGCAATGTTAAGCACTTCGCCCTCTGTGGCTATCCATGCAATGGGACGAGGGATGACAGTACTTGCCATGAGATGATAACGCTCTGGGGCAGTTTTTTCTTGAAAATCTATGAACATTTTCTCTACTTTATAAACTCAACCACTTCATCAAAAGGTAGTCTTATCTGTGATGACTGTTCGTTGATCCTGTAGCCAAAAGGTACGACAACGGCTAATTGGTATTTACTTGTATCTAAGCCTAATACCTCTTCAACATTCTCTTTTTCAAATCCTTCTATAGGACAAGAATCGATACCCACAAAAGCAGCAGCAGTCATCATGTTTCCTAGTGCAATGTAGCTTTGTTTGGCTGTCCATGCGTAGATATTTTCATCGGAACTTAGTGTTTTTTCCAAGTGTTTGGCATAAATATCCATATAAAAATCAAGAGTTTCTTGCGGCATCTCACGTCTTGTAAATCTCTTTTTAGGCATGCCGCTTTCTACCTTGGCATTTTCGATACCTGCTAGTACGATGACCAGGTGTGAACAGGAAGTGACTTGAATCTGATCCCAGCAGAAAGGTCTTAGTTTTGCTTTTAACGCTTCATTGGTGATGACTAGAAACTTCCATGCTTCCATACCAAATGAAGAGGGTGACTTTCTTCCTGCTTCCAGGATGTAATGCATCTCTTCATCACTGATCTTTTTGTTTTCATCAAATACTTTACAGGCATGCCTAAAATCCATAGCTTTACTAAAATCGTTCTGCATTGTTTATCCTTTTAGTTATGTTGTTATAGATTAGCTTATATGTCATAGTATGTCAAGATTTATCTTGAAAGATATAAATAGTCTTCTAATGTAAATTATCCTATTATAAATAAAAAATAGGGAGAAAATATGCGATATGTATGGATATTGATGATAATAGGATCATTTTTACAGGCAGAAAGTTTTACTTTGGCAAGCGATACGCTCAAAGGACAGATCAGTAAAGCTCAGGAGTTTGATGGTTTTGGATGTAGTGGACAAAACATCTCCCCAGAGCTTCATTGGAGTCATGCACCAAAAGGTACAAAAAGTTTTGCTGTCACAGTATATGACCCTGACGCACCAACAGGTAGCGGATGGTGGCATTGGCTGATAGTGAATATCTCTGCTGACACAGATAAAATTCTTGCAGATGCCTCGGCTAAACATACACTGCCAAAAGGTGCATTGGAAACAACGACTGATTATGGGAGT
>JAGSGJ010000071.1 GCA_023955225.1 Sulfurovum sp. | reverse complement strand
GAGTGGCTTGAGTTTTAAGTATGTAGATATGGCAAGTGATGAAGATGTGATAGCTGATGTTCAAAAATATATGAAGTCCACTACTGTAACAGTAGTGGAGTAGTCTCAAGACTTAGTACAGTCCAAAGCGCCCATCATTTCGCTTGTAAAGTACACGGGTTTTTCCATCGATATCATTAAAAATTTCAAACTGTTTGCCTGTCTCTTTTAAATTTTCTAATATATCTTGTACTTCTTGAGGCTTATAAAGTTCGAGTTCATGTGGAACAATCTCATCTTCAACACCTTCTTTTTCTTCGCTCATATTGATATCTTTTGAAGCGGCCTTAGCTTCATTGATACCTTCTTTTTTATGATCGCGAATACGTTCATGATGTCTGCGAAGTGCCTTTTGAGCACGTGTAGTTGCAACATCAATTGCCGCATATAAGTCATCATCACGCTGTTTGATAACAATAGTGTTTTTATTTGGAAGGTTGATAGAGAACTCTATGCTTACACCTTTTCCTTTGTTGCCTTTTTTCTCTTCAGCCGATGCTAATGCACGTACCGAAATAATGTCTAAGTTAAACTTGCTTAATGAATCAATAGAAGTTTCGATTTGTTGTTTTATGGAGTCGGTAAGTTCTACGTGACGTCCAACCATACTTGTATTCATATTATATATCCTTTGTAACAAAGTTACTAAATTATAACGAGTGAATTCTTAAGGGAGGTTTGTCGAATGTATATAGGGTATAAAGAAGAAGGATAAAAACAGAAACCTTGGATTAAAGTTTCTGCATAGTGCGACGGTGAAATCGTACCGGTTCACTTAGTCGCACATTTGTAGATGAACTAACGTATGTATCGATGATAACTGTTCCGTCAGATTCAGGTGTGGCAACTGTGTTGACTAGTGAATTGGCTGGACAATTTAGGCCAATATACTGTATCGTCGTATTGATATCATAAAAAGCCAAGTTACCTGCACCAGGGTATTGTATATTGACATCAGTAACACAGTTGCCTGTAACTCCTCTATCATGAGCAGAGATTGCTAGAAGTGTAAACTCTGTTGCACTTTTAGCAAGTAGTTGGGCTTGTTCTTGAAAAAATATATCAGTAGTCCGTTTTGTAGACAGTGCTGTCATATTTACCATAATGGCCATCAGTACTGCTGTTATAATTAAAAAAGCAATAGCAAGAAGCATCGCAATACCATTTCTCTTGTTATTATAGGTTTTTAAAAGATTGCTTTTTCTTTGCATATTGAATAACCTCCATCACCTGTAATATTATTATCGCTCACACACACCTGTAGTTTTATCGTGTCACCAATACCTTGAAATTTAAAGGTACTTACATCTTGCATTAGTATGGCTGAACTACGGTTTATATCATTATAACTTTCGCCCTTCCATGGTTGATAATCATAATACAAGGTAAGGTTAGTTCCAACTAATTCAAGAGCATAAGCTGTCCATGCAAGCTTATATTGCTCATACACATCTACACCTGTGAAGTCATCTACACCGGGAACAATTCGATTTGCTGCTCCTGCTGCTCCTATTTGATGTGTACCTGTCGTACTTTGTTCGTTTTGTGCTACACCATCCCATCCAAAGGAGTCTAAGACATTATTGTTTGAACCGGTGAAGAAAATAGCAGCATCTGTAATATTACTATTTCCGCCTGAAAGACCTTGAATCATGCTATCAACACGACCATTGACTTGAAAGTCTGAGGCAGGCGATACAAGGGTATTTACATTCGAATTAACTAAATCATCAACATCAATGAAGCCACTCCATGTAGGTGTTATTGCTGTAGCATCACCTCTCCAGCCATCTATATCATAACCAACCCATTCGAGTACATTATGTGCACCAACGGCAGATGAAAGCCCTTGATAAACATTGGTTCCGCTATTTTTTGCAATGACTGAATTCTTAATTCTATACTGAAGACGGTTATTGATTTGCTCAATTGCAGCTTCTGTATCTGCTTGAAGTTTGTTGTTTGTTACACTCAAGTTGTAGTTTTGATAAACATTACGAAAAATCTCAGCTCCAAATTTAGCAAGAATACCCATGACTACAATAACAAATATCATTTCTATAAAGGTAAAGGCTTTTCTCATAATTAGTAAGTCCTTTTATAAAAGTCTGGTTCACCAATGTTGGCACTAAATGAACGTAATTGTAATATTGGTAGTGCAGACCATCCATCTGAATTATTTTGATCTGTGCTAAGTGTAATCATTTTAATATTACTTGGATTTGCTGGTACTGCCGCCAGTGTATCAAAGGTGAAGGTGATAGAACTGGCTGCATAATTTGTATTATCGTTTAAGTAATCAACTGTTGTTGTAATACGATATATTTTTTTTATAACCATCAGTACCTGTAGCAGCAATCAAGTCGACATTTGTATCACCATCAAAG
>JAGSGJ010000036.1 GCA_023955225.1 Sulfurovum sp. | reverse complement strand
CCCAGTACCTCCATTCTCTTTACTAAGAATAACCTCAGTACCAATTGGAGATATTAACCTAACATCAAGCTCACTTCTACTTGCATGATCGATATCTACAGCAATAGTGACAGCAGTAATTGTCCCTGATGACATAGAGAATGTGACATTTTGAATACCATTACCTTTGTTAAAGGTGAAACTGGTGTTGTTCGTTACTGATTCTGTTCCAGCAATAGCCAAGTTTCCTGATACTAAAAATCCAAATAACGAAACTATAAGCAATTTCTTTCTCAAGTTTTTAAAATAATTTTTCATCACTGTCCTTTAGATCATTAAATATTATTTTCTTCATTATCATCCCCTTACTCATCTGGCCAATTTGGCGCACTTGGTGGTGGTCCAAAGTTTGCTTTTGTTTTGGTAGGTCGTGCCAACTGTCCCAACACTATAAGTCCTGGTGCTGCATATGCTGCTTTCTTCAAAAAAGTTCGACGCTCTTTTTGTATATCGTCTTTTAATTCTTGATGGTTTTCTTTTGGATCTAAGGCCATATATGACTCTCCCTTTAAAAATTGCAATGGTATATTGTTATCAATCGTAGGTAACCTGGCGATCTTCTCAACTGCTATAGAGTGATAGCATCAAAGACCCATGGCTTTCTGGCCCTGCCTCGCGACAGGTGTAGCATTTATCTTAATTATATTAATTTTCACACTATCAAATAAACTTTAATGTGGACTTACAGATGCGAGTATAATCAAAAATTGTCAAGTAAATGTCACATTTTGGCATATTTTTCATAATCACAACATAAATTATATGTTCCAACCATAATTTTTTAGGCGTTACTAGAAGATCTTGGTCATTTTTAGTTCTCTCTTCTTTAAGACAGAATTAAGTAAGGAGTTAGAATGAAGGAGGAAGGCCAAATTTGTCAAGAAAATACTATATTTAGAGAGATTAAAGGAGATGTCCCATCTGTTCTTTTTTGACTTTCAAATAGCCTTCATTATGAGGGTTTGGAGTGATTTTAATAGGTAGTATTTCTATGATTTCTATGTCACCCAGACTGTCTATCTTTTTAGGATTATTGGTAAGAAGTTTTAGCTTTTTAATGCCAAAATGTTTTAAGATAAACTCTACTACTTCATACGTACGCTCATCTGCTTTAAATCCTAATTGGTGATTTGCTGCTACAGTATCGTAACCTGAATCTTGAAGTGCATAGGCATTGACTTTATTGAGAAGGCCTATATTTCGTCCTTCTTGACGATGATAAATGATCATCCCACCCTCTTTTGCGATGAGTGCCTGTGCAAAATGAAGTTGCTCTCCACAGTCACACTTCACTGAACCAAGTGCATCACCGGTCAGACATTCAGAATGCACACGCACGATAGGTTCGTCCGATAGATCTTCTGTAAAAATGGCCAAATGCTCTTTGTTGCCTTCTTTAAAAGCTTGTATTTTAAACGTGCCATATTTGGTTGGTAAAGTAGCGATTTGTGATATATCTATAGTATTCATGAAGAGATTATACTCCATTAATTAGTAATTGGTAATTAGTAATTGGTATTTAGTCGTTAAGTTGTAGAATTTTTGTGTAAAATAATACAATTTATTTATGAAGGTACTGTAATGTTTGCACGTTTTAGAAGAAAAAGAATCAATCCCGTCCTAAGAGACCTCCTTCAGGAGACACATTTGAATGTTAATGATTTCATCTACCCGCTTTTTGCAAAAAGCGGGTCAGGTATCAAAGAAGAAGTGGGTTCTATGCCCGGTGTGTTCCAAATGAGCATCGATGAGATCGTTAAAGAGTGTGATGTACTGAAAGAACTTGGTATCTACTCCATCATCCTTTTTGGGATTCCAGATACTAAAGACTCTGTAGGGTCTGACGCAATGTGCGAACACGGAATCATCGCACAGACAGTGCGTGAAGTGAAAGCTGCACACCCTGACATGTTTGTGGTGACTGACCTTTGTTTTTGTGAATACACGGATCATGGACACTGTGGTGTCATAGACCCTGTTTTGCACACAGTTGACAATGACATTACACTTGACAACTTGGCCAAACAAGCCATTGTACACGCTAAAGCAGGTGTTGACATGATAGCGCCTTCAGGGATGATGGATGGTATGATCACTGCCATACGTGCTGGACTTGATGGTGCAGGATTTGAAAACTTACCGGTCATGTCTTACTCAACTAAATTTGCTTCAGCGTATTATGGTCCTTTCCGTGATGTAGCAGAAAGTTCGCCCTCTTTTGGAGACAGAAGATCTTACCAAATGAATCCGGCTAACAGAAATGAAGCCATACAAGAGAGTATAGAAGATGAAAAAGAGGGCGCAGACATCTTGATGGTTAAACCTGCCCTTGCATACTTAGACATAGTAAGAGATGTAAAAAACAACACTTCGCTTCCATTGGCTGTTTACAACGTCAGCGGTGAGTATTCTATGCTCAAAATGGCAGCGAAAGCGGGTGTCATAGACTACGATAAAGTGATGATGGAAACACTCATGGCATTTAAACGTGCCGGTGCGGACATCATCATCACTTATCATGCAAAGGAAGCGGCGGCACTCTTACGAAAGTAAGCTTCGTTTCTCCCCCCCCCTTGAGGTACTCGGAGGTACATGATAGTGTGCTACTTAAAGATACTCTCCCCACACTTTATCTAGTGCCATCTGAGCAGACCCAACATCCACCCACTCTTCCCCAAGGGTTGACATATAGTGTAAAAATTGTGCGATGACTCTTTTTTGCTCCACTGTATATATATCGCGTTTATCAGAACCCAAAGCACCCTCTTCAAGGATATATATGGTTGAATCAACAGAAAAAGATCCTTCCTTGTAATGATTTATGATATAAGTCATATAGGCTGGCAGTGCCCATCGGAGACCTTCTGCATCCATAAAGTCCATCACAGATGAGTATGATGCGATGTATTTATCTTCTATGTCCCTCCAGGATTTCCACCATAATCTATCTAAATTTCTTCCTTTTTGGATGAATGCGTCACGATCGCCTACCTCTATTTTATCTGCTTCATTGATACCTATGCCATCTTTAAGTTCTACATCTTTAAAAGCTGCCTGTATCTCTGCTATGAGTTGTTGTCCATCCATCCTATCTCCTTTAACTTTTACACTTTTATATAACATCATATATTAATTGTACATTAAAAAAATAGAGCCAAATAGACAAACAGAAACTACCATACAGAATAAAGTAACCCCTTTTATGGTAAAATAATCTCTTTTAATTTTTACATTTATAGATAAGGTATAAAGGATAGTCCGATGAGACACTTTTTAACACTCAAAGATTTTAGCAAAGAAGAAATCTTTGAGATGATAACATTAGCACAGAAGATAAAAGCACAGACAAAGCAAAGCAAATTTGTACCTTACATGGAACATCAAACGCTTGGGATGATATTTGAAAAGAGTTCTACACGTACACGTGTGAGCTTTGAGACAGGTATCTACCAGCTTGGTGGTGTAGGACTTTTTCTCTCTTCTAATGACATACAGTTAGGACGTGGTGAACCGATGAAAGATACGGCTCGTGTGATAAGCCGTATGGTTGACATGGTCATGATACGTACCTTTGAACAGTCAAAACTTGAAGAGTTTGCAAACTTCTCTAAAGTACCTGTGATCAATGGACTTACAGACTCTTACCACCCTGTACAACTCATGACTGATTATCTCACAATGATAGAAAATGGTAAAGATAAAGACCCTGTAGTGGCGTATGTGGGTGATGGAAACAACATGACACACTCTTGGCTTATGCTTGCAGCTAAACTTGGATTTGAACTTAGAGTGGCTACACCTAAAGGGTATGAGTGTGATGAAACCATTGTTAAAGATGCACTTGAAATAGCCAAAGAGAGTGGTGCCAAGATCACCTTTGGTAACGATCCTAAAGAGGCAGTCAAGGGGTGTGATGTAGTCACCACAGACACTTGGGTTTCTATGGGACAAGAAGATGAAAAAGAAGAACGTGTTCGTGTATTTGATGGATACATGGTAGATGAAGCTATGATGGCTTTAGCTAAACCTGATGCCATATTCTTACACTGTTTGCCTGCATACAGAGGCTATGAAGTGAGTGAAGAAACTTTCGAGAAACACGAAGAAGTCATCTTTAGCGAAGCAGAAAACAGACTGCATGCACAAAAAGGCATCATGGTCTGGCTAGATTCTCATCGGAACGATAAATAATAGATTAAAATAAATACACAAACTTGCAAGTAGTTAATAGACATAAAGCAGTCTATGTCGCTTGCGTTTTTTTATTGATAATGTATGCCGCAGGCGCTTTTTTGGTTACTTCTTTCTTTTTTTGTCGCAGTACAAAAAAGAAAAAGTAACAAGAGAAATCAAAGACACAGAAGAAGTTAATTTTTCAAAAGGAAACAACATTGAGCAACATAGATTTTGAAAAGTTCAGTAAATACTCCAAACCGGGGCCAAGATACACATCTTACCCCACAGCTTTAGAGTTCAATGATGACTTCAAGTACGATGACTATATCAAGTACCTGGAAAACTCAAAAGGGAAACTCTCACTCTATGTACACTTACCTTTTTGTAGATCAGCCTGTTACTTCTGTGGCTGTAATGTTGTCTTTACATCTAAAGAGGCAAAACTTTCTGCCTATATAGAATACTTAAAAAAAGAGGTAGATCTTTTAGCTGAACACATCGATACCTCTCGTGAAGTGATACAGTTTCACTTTGGCGGGGGTACGCCGACGTATTATAAAGCTTTTGAACTGGATGAGATCGTCACTTATATCAAATCGAAATTCCCTAACTGGAGCAAGGAAGCCGAAATAAGCTGCGAGATAGACCCTCGTTTCTTTAATGAAGACCAAATGAAAGTTTTCCAGAAACATGGCTTTAACCGTATCAGCTTCGGTGTACAGGATTTGGATGATAAAGTGCAAAAAGAGATCCACCGTGTGCAACCTTTAGAGCTTACTCAAAATGCTGTAGATCTAGCAAGGAAGTATGGGATCAACTCGATCAACACGGACTTTATCTATGGATTACCCTACCAAACACTGGAAACCTTTAAAGCAACACTGCAACTCTCTACACAGCTCAACCCAGACAGAGTCGCTGTTTTTAACTATGCCCATGTGCCTTGGCTCATGAAAACACAACGTAAGTTTGATGAAACGACACTTCCCGCACCGGATGTTAAACTGGAAATCTTCCAGTACACTATTGACTTTTTTGAAAAGAATGGATATAAAATGGTAGGTATGGATCATTTTGCTAAGCCTGAGGATGAACTTTTTGGTGCCATTAACAAAGGTGAGCTTCACCGAAACTTCCAAGGGTACACGACTAAAGGCGGTGCAAACCTTGTAGGCATCGGTCTTACCAGTATTGGTGAGGGTGAGCGTTATTATGCGCAAAACACCAAAGATATGAAAGTGTATGAAGCTGCACTTGATGCAGGAAAACTGCCTTTTGAGAGAGGGGTGAACTTAAGTGATGATGACTTCCTTCGTAAAGCTGTGATCATGGAACTTATGGCAAACTTTTCTATAGACATGAAAAGAGTAGAGGCTGAGCATAACATAGACTTTAAAACGTACTTTGCTGATGCAATGGAAGCATTAGAAGAGTTTGTAGAGGCTGACTTAGTGACCATCACAGAAGATAAGATAACCGTAAGTACCACAGGTACCCTGCTTATACGAAATATAGCGATGCCATTTGATGCGTATATGAAAAAGTATGCGCAGAGTAAGAAAGCATTTTCAAAAACGGTATAATCTTTCATTAATAATGTTGACACGAACGCCCGTGTACCCCACTTACGCTTTAGCGACAGGAGTATCGGCATTTAGTGCCAGATAATCGAAGCGATTCGAGAGGGTCAACGCTTTTTGCCTACTTTTTTAGAAAAAGTAGAAAAGAAAACCTAGCAGAAGAGGAAACAGTAAAAACAATGAGTAAAAAATCAGAAGATATTTTCAACTTTACCGCTACCAGTGATGACTGCATTAAATGCGGGAAGTGCATTCCTGTATGTACCATCCATCAAGTCAATCCTGATGAAACAACATCACCGCGTGGATTTATAGAGCTTTTGGGTGCATATCAACAAGGACATTTAGAGTTGGACAAAAACGCTAAAGATATCTTTGAAAGTTGTTTTTTATGTACCAACTGTGTGGATGTCTGTCCTAACTCATTGGCTACAGATATGGTCATTGAAGAAGTACGTGCAGACATTGCAGACAAGTTTGGTATCGCATGGTTGAAACGTATTGCTTTCTACCTCTTGGAACACCGTAAAGTCATGGATATTGTGATGAAATTCGGATTTATGTTTAAAACCTGTGCATTCAAAACAGATGAAAATAAAGGTGGTCTTTTGGCACGTTTTAGAATGCCTATGGTTAAAAAAGGGAGGCTTATTCCTTCTTTATCAAAAGTCAGTTTTCTTAATTCTTATCCAGAAGAGATACCTGCAGCGATTCAAACAGAAAAAAATCAACGTGTAGCTCTCTTTATAGGCTGTTTGGCAAACTACAATTATGTAGGTATAGGTGATAGCCTGGTGGAGATACTTAAAGAACTCAATATTGACATTTTTATCCCTAAAGCGCAGCTTTGCTGTGGTGCGCCTGCTTATTTTACAGGGGCAGTTGACTCAGTTGAACGCATGACTAAAGCCAATATAGAGTACTTTGAAAGTTTTATGGATGAGTGTGATGCCATGCTCATTCCTGAAGCTACTTGTTCTGCCATGATCAAACATGACTGGCAAGTCTTTTTTGCAAATCATGACATGCCTGAGTGGGAAGCTAGAGCCAAAAAGGTGACGGAGAAGATCCACATGGCGACTGCATGGTTGGATGACAACACATCATTACAGCAAATACTCAAAGACAAGGGAAAGAAGTTTGATGAAGCTGTAACATACCATGACCCTTGTCATGCAAGAAAAGTGCAGGGTATTTATGAACAACCACGTAACCTTTTAGCACCTAATTACCCAATGGTAGAGATGAGTGACCCAAACCGTTGTTGTGGTTTTGGTGGCGTTACCATGCAGACAGAGAAATTTCATTTTGCTGAGGCGGCGGGAAAGCCAAAAGCAGCCATGATCAAAGAGACCAAAGCACATTATGTCAGTGCTGAGTGTTCTGCTTGTAGAGTACAGCTCAGTGAAGCGATGAACAACGCAGATGTAGAGACTGTCTTTAAAAACCCTTTAGAGCTTATAGCCGAGGCCCTTAAAGGTTGAATCCTCTGAATAATCTAGGTACTCAGAGAAGTCAATTAACCAAAACGGCAGGCATCCCCTGCCTTGATTACAAAAATATTGTGACCGTCTATATATTTATACTCTAGTCCACAACCTAATTTTTCCAAAATACTATGTACAATATAAAGTCCCAATCCAAACCCTGTACTTCTCTTTTCTTCTTGAGAAAAAGGCTCTACATAGTAAGAGAGTGGATGCTGCAGTTCTTCACCTTTTGAACTGATCTCCAAGCCATCTCCTACTGATCTAAGTGTCACATGTTTATCTTTACTGTACTTTATACCATTATCCAATAGGTTTTTAATAGCCAAAGCGAGTAGTTTAACATCTGTAGCTAAAGCGATATTTTTCACATCTACGGTAACGTTATCTTTACCCATCATCAAAAGTTCTTGACTTCTTCGTATCACTTCATCAAGCATTACATACTCAAAAGTAGGTTCGAAACTTTGCGTCGTCACCCTCTCTATCTCTGCAAGCTCAGAGATAAGTTCATTCATCCGTTCAAATGCACGTACAAGTATCTTTTTATTTGCTTCATCTTCCATCATCTCAACAACTATACGCCCTTTGGTAATAGGTGTTTTAAGCTCATGCATCAAGTTACGCATAAAAAGGTTTTTGGATTTACTCAAAGCGTTGATATGGACAATCGCATCATCAAAACTTTTTGCAATCTTACCTATCTCGTCATCATAAAGATAGGTAATGCGTGTCTGCATATCACCTTGGGCAAATCTTTGTATCTGTTTATGTAATTTTTTTAAGGGGTAAAGTTTTCTTAAAACAGCCAAATAAAGTAAAAGTAGTAACCCAATAAGAAAAATACCTAATGCTATAGCGATCTCAAAATAATAATTTTCAGCTCTGTCATCTTCTAACAGTAGATTGTGTTGCATACGTTGCACATAGATATAATGCTTATCTTCTATTCGAAATACCCTTACTTGTCCTAGGGAAGAACCTCCGGTAAACACTGTTTCACCCTCTGTTTCTATCTGTTTTTTTATCTCTGTGCTTCTCTTGTCCGATACTGCCTTTAGACGTAGATCATCATAGAGTTTATCCAGAGCTTCTTTTCCGGGATTAAGTTGTAGATTTGAGAGAAAAGTAATGGAGACAAGTTGATAGTGTTTATATTCTTCAATCTTATGTCTGTCTTTATCCCAAGAAAAAAAAAGTAAAAAAGTAGCAATCAAAATCAAGATTGCTAGGGAAAAAAGAATATGTATAAAGGTCGTAACAGATAGATTTCTCATACGCGATCAGTTAAAAGGTATCCTACACCACGAATAGGTTTAATGTAGATATTATCAGGATCCACTTTCGCGATCTTCTGTCGTATACGTGAGATAATCACATCAACATTTTTAATAGAACTGTCATCATCAATATGTTCACTTTCATACAAAAGCTGTTCTCTAGAGACTGAACCATTTTTATGCTGTAAGAGCATACCTAAAATATCATACTCCGCAGCAGTAAGTTCTAGCGATTTACCTTTAAACCTGATCTCTCTGGCGTTGGGGTCTGCAACAAAAAGTGCTTCTACTTCCGGTGCTTTTTCATCGACACTGTGTGTACGACGTAAAATCGTTTTGATACGTGTCACAAGTTCTCTTGGATCATAGGGTTTTGGCATATAATCATCTGCCCCGCGTTCCATACCGATCACTTTATCTGTAATATCATCTCTCGCCGAAGAGATGATAATAGGGATATTGCTTATATCACGTATTTTAGGAATCACTTCCAACCCATCCATACCAGGCAGAGTCAAATCTAAAATGATCAGATCAAATTCATGCTGAGTTAAAAGTGAAAGTCCTATGTAAGGGTCTTCAGCCCCTATGACTTCCATATCATACTTTGTAAGGTAGTTTGTTAAGATGAGCGCTAATTCTGGGTCATCTTCTATAATGAGTATTTTTATAATGATATCTTCCTTATGTAACTTACGTAGTCATTTTACTTTGTTCTTTATGATTATAATCTATATATACTTTAGTAATCGCAATCAAAAATGAAGTAATCGCCGGACCTAATATCATCCCCCAAAATCCGTAGGTACTCATCCCTGCGATAATAGAGAAAAATATAACGATCTCATTGATCTCGATCGTACTTTTTAGTAGATTTTCTTTGATCACTTTGATAATGACCGGTTTAATGAAGGTATCTGCGATAATAGAGATAATTATGATGGAATAAGCCGTAATAAAAATAGCCGTATTTGCATCTAAGTTTGACCAAGAGTAAAGTGCAACAGGTATCCAAACTACAGCCCCTCCAATGATAGGTATCAATGAAGCAAAACCATAAATGACACCAAAAAGAAGACCGTTAAACCCAAAGTAACTTACCATTATCCCAAAAAGAAAACCTTCAAAGATAGCCGTCACGACAATAGAATAAAAAACCACTTCCATTGTCGAAGAAACCTCATGTATCATCTTTGCACTTTTCATCTTACTCACTGGCATAAGTGCACGTATCAAATCAAAAAAACGCTCTCCATAGAAGTTAATAAAAAAATAAAAAACAAGTACAAGAATCATGTTCTTCACAAAACCGAGTCCTGCACTTCCTGCTGTTGTCATATACGATGTTGACTCCTGGATATACCCTGCGATCTTTTCATCACTCAAACCTACCTGGCTCCACTCTTTGACATAGGGTATCTTTTCAGTAAACGTTTTGATTCCAGAGGTAACTTCATTGATAGTTGCCACATCAAGTTGAGAGATATACCCTACTCCTGTGGTTGCCATATAGACAATAGGGGCAAAGAGTATCAGTATTAAAAGCAGTGACGTGATGATGGCACTGAGTTTTCTGGAATTAAAATAGAGTATCAACTTTTTTGTCAGGTTATAGGTTGCCATCGAAAGCAACATTGCCACAACAATAGAGAGTAAAAATGGTTGATAGATACTATACGCACCCATTAGTGAGAGCACAAAAAGTGCCGTGATCGTGAGACTTTTATTCGTCATCAATGAGTCCATCCTTTATACTCCGAAGTTTAAAATGTTCATAACTCTTTTGTGTAGCGATTCGACCACGTGCGGTTCTTTCTATGTAGCCGTTTGCTATGAGATAAGGTTCTAAAACGTCTTCGATCGTACCTTCATCTTCACTAAGTGCTGCACCTATGGTACTAAGCCCCATAGGTTTACTTTTCGCTGATACCAGAAGTTCTAGAAGTTGTATATCCTGTTCATCAAAACCCAGATTATTGACGCCCAATTCATCTAAAGCATATTGGGCTCTTTTTAACGTCACTTCCTCTTCATTGGCAACTTCAGAGAAGTCTCTGACACGTTTGAGTAAACGAAGTGCAATACGCGGTGTACCCCTGCTTCTGCGTGCTATTTCAGTGGCAGCATATTCCTGTGCTGGTTTTTCAAGTTTTTTAGAGGCTTGCTCAACAATCTTGGCTAATTCAACAGGTGTATAAAACTGCATACGAAAATGCATACCAAAACGCTCTCTAAGAGGGTTGGAAAGCATCCCTGCTCTTGTCGTTGCCCCTATCAGTGTAAAACGCGGTAGATCTATCTTCACCGTTTGTGCAGCAGGACCGGAACCTATAATGATATCTAAACGAAAATCTTCCATGGCAGGATAGAGTATCTCTTCTATGGCTGGAGACATACGATGGATCTCATCGATAAATAAAATGTCACCCTCTTCGATATTGGTAAGCAGTGCAGCCAAGTCTCCCGCTTTCTCAATCATCGGTGCAGCCGTGGTTTTAATGTTTGCTTCCATCTCTGTAGAGATAATGTTTGCAATGGTCGTCTTACCCAAACCAGGGGGTCCAAAAAAGAGAATATGATCTAATGCTTCTTCTCTTTTTTTACTTGCTTCTATAAAAACTTTTAGATTCTTTTTAATTTTTTCTTGACCGATATACTCATCCCATGAACTGGGACGAAGTGTCACTTCATAAGAGATCTCTTCATCAAAACGTTCTATTTCAACCATACGTTCCATTTGTTACTGTACCACCAATCGATTGACTACTATGCCTGAACCTTCAACTGAACGTGCTACTGAACTTGCCAAAAATTTCTGCTTTTCCGTATGAACGACACCAGATAAAATATTTTTACTATGTTGTGTATTCACTTTGATATCTGTATGACGTAATGCCTGTGTTGTTGCCAGTTTATCTTGTATCGCAGAAGCGGAACCTGCTCTAGCCACGGGGCTGTATAGATATGCATTATCACTACAGCCACTAAACCATAATCCTGCAACTATACCCATAACAAGTAAAACTTTATTCATTATATCTGTTTTCTCAATACGTATACTCATCACTAGGAAATTCTCTGGCTTTGACTTCATTACGATACGCTTCAAGTCCTTCACGCACCTGTTTTGCTCCATCAAAATACTGCTTGACAAACTTCGGTTTAAAGGCTTCAAAGAATCCGAACATATCACTCCAAACAAGGACCTGTCCATCTGTGACATTCCCTGCACCTATACCTATGGTCGGTACAGAGACTGCTTCAGTGATGGCTTTAGCTGCTGCTTCTTTCACACCTTCAACGACGATGGCAAATGCACCCGCTGCTTCAAGTGCTTTTGCATCTTCAACCAATGCATCAATGTCTGCCTGGTCTTTCCCTCGTATCTTGTAACCACCGTCACTGCGTAAAAACTGTGGCATGAGCCCTATGTGCCCAAGTACTGCAATAGAGTTTTGCGTCAGGGCTTCAACAATATGCGCTCTCTCTTTACCGCCTTCTATCTTTACCGCTTGTGCATTGGTCTCCTGGTACGCTCTTGTTGCATTTTTGACTGCAACTTCAGGTGATGTATACGTACCAAAAGGCATATCTAAAACAATCACAGGTAATGTTGCACCATTACACACCGCTTGTGTATGGTAGATCATCTGATCCATGGTTGCAGAAAGCGTGTCTTCTTTTCCTAGAAAACTCATATTAAGACTGTCTCCAACGAGTATCATCTCTACTTCACCATCAAAAATCTGTGCAAACAATGCATCATAGGCTGTGACCATGGTAATAGGTTCAACACCTTTCATTTTTGAAATGGTCTTTAACGTTACTTTTTCTTCTATTTTGGGGGTATGAATACTCATAGTCTTCCTATATAATGAGGTATTTCCTACACGGCTTTGCTTCGCTCCGACCGCTTCGGTTCCGACACTAAAGAGAAGAAGTTTTTCTTCTCTTCTATACGTGTCTCATTTTATCTAAAAAATGTATAATAACAAAAATATATTACATATTGTCATAAAAGAGTCCACATTGAAAAATTTAGTTGCATATATTACCACCGGTTTCCCTTCATTGGAATTTACAGTTGATGCTGCCTTGGCTTTAGCCGAAGCAGGGGTTGATACACTTGAACTGGGCATGCCTTTTTCTGATCCTGTTGCAGATGGTCCCGTCATCGAAAAAGCAAATCTGAAAGCTTTGAAGAATGGTTTTAAACTAAACCACCTGTTTGAAGCCTCTGCGAAGATAACTCCCCACATAGACACATTATGGATGGGATACTTCAACCCTTTTTACCACAAAGGCATAGATACTTTCATCGCTGAGGCAAACAAGGCTGGAGTGAACGGTTTCATCATCCCGGATCTCCCTTTGGAAGAAGGAAGACCATACAAACCAGCTATAGAAGCTGCAGGACTGAGCCTGATAGACTTCATCGCTCCTACCGACTCTAAAGCGCGTATAGAAGAGATCGTCACCGATGCAAAAAAGTTCATCTACCTTGTGGCCTATGCGGGTATCACCGGTTCGGGACAAAGCGAAGATCTTCAACCTATTATCACAGACATCAAAGAGTTTACAGAGACACCTGTTTATGTAGGTTTCGGTGTCGATGAGAATACTGCCAAAGATAAAGCCAAAGGTGTAGATGGCGTCATCGTAGGTTCTGCTTTTGTGAAAGTACTTTTAGATGAGAGCTTAAGTGATACACAGAAAATTACTAAAATTTCTGCCATTGCAAAAGAGATCAAAGAGAAGATCAACAGTTAGAGCTTCTCTTTTCCCCCACCTATACATCCCCTCTAACAAGCATAAAACCTCATTAAAGAATTTAGAGTATAATATTCCTAATTACAAAAAGGCTTGCAACATATGGAACACTTTATCTGGAACGTCAATCCCACTATCTTAGAATTAGGTCCTCTGCAACTTCGTTGGTATGGCCTTCTTTTTGTGGGTTCATTTTTTCTTGGTCTGATGATTCTAACCAAAATATACAAACGTGAAGGCAAAGATCCTGTTGTACTTGATACTTTACTCATTTACATTATGATAGGTGCTGTGCTTGGCTCCAGGCTGGTACATTGTCTCTTTTATGAACCTGATTTTTATCTTTCTCATCCCTTGGAAATTTTGAAAGTATGGAAAGGCGGACTGGCAAGTCATGGTGGACTAGCAGGTGTGCTGATAGCTCTTTATCTGTTTGCAAAACGTTATAACACACCGTATATGTGGCTACTTTCTCGTGTTGCTATCCCTGGTGCGCTCACTGCAGCTTTTGTACGTTTTGGTAACCTTTTCAACTCTGAGATACTGGGACTTCCAAGTGACAAACCCTGGGCCATCATCTTTCAACGTGTTGATATGGTACCAAGACACCCCGTACAACTCTATGAAGCATTTTCCTACCTCATCATTTTAGTACTTTTAGTTGCCATCTATCGTAAAGTGACGCCTGCTTTTGCAACCAAAATACTCCCTGGCGTATTTTTAGTCACTCTATTTACTGCACGTTTCTTTTTAGAATATACGAAAACAAGACAGGCAGCATACACGACTGATCTTCCTTTCACTACAGGACAGATGTTAAGCATACCTTATATAATCTTGGGTATCTTATGGATAATATGGGCATTTAAAAGTGAATTTAAGGAGACAAAGTATGACAAAGCCTCTCATAGCTAGCTATGCACTCGGTATTGACATTGGTTCAACTACAGTTAAGTATGTACTTTGTGATGAGAACTTTAACATACTCCAAAAAGCCTATACTGCCCACGATACAAAACAAGCCCCAACACTTTTAAGACTCCTTCAAGAACTCTCCCTTACACACCCTGATGCCTATAACAAAATAGACAAAGTCTATATCACTGGTTCTGGTGCCACACGTATAGCGCCAACCATCAATGCACGTTTTGTCCAAGAGGTAAATGCCGTCGTTCTGGCAGTAGAGCATCACCATCATGATGTAAGAGCTGTGGTAGAACTTGGTGGTCAGGATGCGAAGATCATACACTTTAAAGTCAGTGAAGATGGCAAAAAGTCTGTACTCACATCCATGAATGACAAATGTGCTTCGGGTACAGGGGCAACCATAGAAAAATGTACAATGAAAGTAGGTATGGAGAGTAGTGATATACAAAAACTTTCTTTTGAAACAGACAAACTTCACCATGTGGCAGCAAAATGCGGGGTCTTTGCAGAGACAGACATCGTAAACCTCGTAAAAACTTCTGTACCCTCAGATGAGATCATGAACTCACTTGCCGATGCCATCGTCATGCAAAACCTGACCGTACTGACACGGGGTAATACCCTCATGCCTAAGGTCTTACTCCTTGGAGGCCCTAACACTTATCTGCCCTTCTTGCAAGAGTGCTGGCGGATGCGCATCTGTGAACTTTGGGATGAACGAGGCGTGGAGTATGACAAAGAGAAAATAGATGAACTCATTATCGTGCCTGACAATGCACAGTACTATGCTGCTTTGGGAGCGGTTATCTTCGGTGAGGGTGAAGCAAACAATGACAAACCTTTTACAGGACTTATACAGCTTAAAACCTTGGTTGACACAGGAGGTGTGACGCAAAATGAAAATAACGATGCCCCTCTGGTATCCAGTCCCGAAGAGTTACAAGCCTTTAAAGATGCCTACACCATAAAAGATTTTGTACCTCCCGTACTCACAGAAAAAACCACATGTTTTTTAGGCATAGACGGAGGTTCAACCTCTTCTAAAGCTGTGTTGTGTGATGCTCAAGGAGTGTTACTTTTAAAAGTCTATCAACTCTCCAAAGGGAACCCCATAGAAGATACCCTTGAGTTACTACAGGAAATACAGGCGCAAGACCCAAATAACTTCTATGACATTCAAGGCTTAGGTGTAACAGGTTACGCAGCTGATGTACTAGGTGGTGCATTGAATGCAGATGCAAACATTATCGAAACCATCGCGCATATGAAAAGTGCCCAAAAAGCCTTTGGTGAAAGTATCAATGTTATCTGTGATATCGGAGGCCAGGACATCAAAGTGCTTTTTATGGAAAATGGCATGATGAAAAATTTTCGTCTCTCCAACCAATGTTCTGCCGGCAACGGTACTTTACTTCAAAGTATGGCAAAACAGTTTGGTGTCCCAGTAGAAAGTTATGCTGAAACAGCCTTTGAAGCCAAACAAGCCCCACTATTTAACTACGGTTGTGCTGTGTTCCTAGATACAGACAGAGTCAACTTCCAAAAAGAAGGGTATAGCAAAGAAGAGCTCTTTGCCGGTATCGCTAAAGTCTTACCTAAAAATGTCTGGCAGTATGTCGTACAAGCACCTAACTTGGCTGCTTTTGGAGACCACTTTGTGTTGCAAGGGGGCACTCAATATAACCAGGCAGCACTCAAGGCTCAAGTAGATTATATCAAAGAGAAAGTGCCTCATGCCAGAGTAGATGTGCACCCTCACCCAGGTGAGGCAGGTGCCTATGGTGCAGCTTTAGAAGCTAAAGATGTAGTGGCAGAGAAAGGACATGCAACTTTTGTCGGTATGCAAGAAGCATTACAAATGACCTACACTTCTAAAACCGATGAGAGCACACGTTGTCATTTTTGCAGTATCAACTGTTCTCGTACATTTATAGACACACAAACACCCTCCTCTGACAGTGTACGCTACATCGCAGGGTTTTCCTGTGAAGAAGGTACAGTGGAGTCACACGAAGCACTGAAAATACTTAAAGAGAGCCGAAAAGACTTACAACAAAACACACCTAATCTTGTGAAAAAAGAGTCTATGTCACTCTTTGCTCCTACCTATGATTTGGAAACAAAACCTACAGCCTCAACACAGATAAAAGAACAACAGGTCAAAGTCACATTGGGTGGATGGGGACCTACGCTTCGAAAAGAAGTCAACAGAGACTTTAAAGTAAGTAATGAAGCGAACAAAAGATACAGACAAAACATGAAAATAGCCATACCAAAAGTACTGAATATTTACTCCCTGGCACCTTTTTTACGTACCTATCTCGAAGCACTTGATCTTAGTCCTATGAACATACAGTTTTCAGGTTTTTCAAATGAGGACATGTTCTTAGAGGGTGCAAAATATGGTTCTGTAGACTCATGTTACCCGGCTAAAGTAGCACAGTCTCATGTTTACTCTCTGATGTACTCTAAAAAGTTTGCCAAAAAAAGATTTGATCATATGTGGTTTCCTGCTGTGACCGAACTGCCAGGCTATGTCAAGCATACTATGGGTCAAACTTCTTGTCCTATCATCTCAGGTACACCAAAAGTAGTGTATTCTGCATTTACCAAAGAGAAAAACCTCTTTGAAGAAAAAGGTATCGACTACGTAGAAGATGCTCTCAATTTTGACAACCGTGACTTACTGAAAAAACAGCTTTTTCAGACTTGGGGAACAAAACTTCGTATCACAGAAGATGAAAACAACTGGGCAGTGGATCAAGCATGGAAAGCTTTAGATCAAAATGATGCGGACATTATGAAAGAAGGACGAACCATATTAGATGATGCCGTAGCCAATGACGAGATAGTCATCTTGCTACTAGGACGTCCTTACCATACAGATCCGGGAATGAACCACGAAGTACTCGATGAGTTTCAGTCTTTAGGATTTAAGACCATCTCTATGCGTGCCATCCCTAAAGATGAAGCGTATCTGATGAACTATTTTAAAGAAGATGTTTCCCGTAGTTATATTGAGTCACCTTATGACATCCGTGATGTGTGGGCAGAGAATTTTTCAACCAACTCTGCGCAAAAAGTCTGGGCAGCCAAGTTTGCAGCACGTCACCCTAACCTCGCTGTGCTTGACCTTTCCAGTTTCAAATGTGGACACGATGCACCGACCTACTCTATTATCGATAAAATATTAGGTGCAAGTCGTACACCGCATCTAACCCTGCATGACATAGATGCCAACAAACCCGGTGGTTCTATCAAAATACGGGTAAAAACTTTTGCCTATACTCTAGTGCAATATCAAAAAAGACTTACAGATAAACTCACAGATGAACAAAAAACAAGTGATAATAAAGTACAAGAGGAGATGACAGTATGAGTGCAGCATGTAGTAACATCAAACCCCCAGAAAGCAATGGTGACTTAGGTTTCATAAACACAGGTGAAACACAATGGAGAGATGTACCAAGAAAAACCATACAGTATGCATCAAAAAAAGAGACTATCATGCTCTCTGGTGGTCTCACCATACTACAAGACCAACTCATACAAGCAGCCTTACGCTCTATGGGAGAAAACTATATCTCAATGCCTAACCCCAATTTTGAATCATTTCAAAAAGGTAAAGCCTATGGGAATAGAGGCCAGTGTAACCCTACTTACTTCACGGTCGGAAACCTTGTCAAGTACCTTCAAAATCTTCGCGATGAAAAAGGTCTTAGTAGCGAAGAGATCGTACAAAAATATGTCTATATCACTGCGGGGGGTTGTGGACCTTGCCGTTTTGGTATGTACATTACTGAATACAAAAAAGCATTAAGAGATGCCGGTTTTGATGGCTTTAGGATTACCTCTTTTGAGCATGACAAAGGTATCTTTCAGGGGGATGATATTGATGACGAGATTTTGAACTTTACCCCCAAGTTTTTTATCACACTTATTAAGTCTGTGATCATCGGTGATATCATTAACCTACTTGGCTATAAAATGCGTCCTTATGAAGTAGAAGCAGGGAGTGTAGATGCAGCTATGAAGAGCTGTGAAGATCTTGTCTCCGAAGCATTTTTAGAAAAAAAGAGTCTACTAAAAACATTGTGGAAATGCCGTAGAGTCTTAGAAAAAGTTGAACTTAACCGTTTACAACCTAAGGCCAAAGTCATGGTCATGGGTGAGTTTTGGGCAGCCATGACAGAAGGTGACGGAAACTACAACCTGCATAGATTTTTAGAGTCCGAAGGTGCAGAATGTATCCCACAGCCTATCATGAATCGTCTAATGTTAAGTATCTGGGAAGCAGAACGTGCATTACACAAAAAAGAAGAACTACAAGTTGAAGGTGCAAAGAAAATAGACTTCTCCTCTGTCAAAACAAGAGTGCTCATCAAAGCAGGTAAAGCCGCTATTAAAACCCACTTCGCACTCTATGCCAAAGCCATAGGATTACATGACTATGAGATACCAGACATGGATAAACTCGCATGTTTGAGTCAAGAGTATTATACGCTTGACTGTGAGGGGGGAGAAGGACATTTGGAAGTGGCACACCTCATCGAAAGTGTTAAAGAGAACATCGCACACCTTGTCATCTCAGTGAAGCCTTTTGGGTGTATGCCTTCGTCTGCAGTCTCTGATGGTGTACAATCACTTGTGACAAGCCGTTTCCCTGAAGCCAATTTTCTTGCCATAGAGACATCAGGGGAAGGGGCTGCAAACTTCTACTCGCGTGTACAGATGGCCTTATTTAAAGCAAAACAATCAGCAAAAGAAGAGTTTGAAGGCTTAATGATACCAGAAGAGATACCAGACAAAATACACAACTATCTCTATCAGCCTAAAAGTGAAAAAGCAGGTACCGCTTCCCAATTAGCAGAAAGTATAGAAAAGAGAGGGCT
>JAGSGJ010000054.1 GCA_023955225.1 Sulfurovum sp. | reverse complement strand
TAGATTCTCTGGCTTCACGTATCAATGATGGAGGTATGCTTATTTTAACCTCTCCGTACACCTGGCAGGAGGAGTCTACACCTAAAGAGAAATGGATAGGTGGATACAAAAGAGATGGTGAGAACATCACGACACTTGAAGGGCTTAAAGAGATATTGGGTAAAGACTTTGAACTAATTGATACCAGAGATATCCCGTTTGTCATACAAGAGACTGCACGTAAACATCAATATACGATAGCCCATATGACCATTTGGCAAAAGAGAAGTAAAAATGTTTGAATCTGTAAACCGTCAAGGTACACACAACGTAAAGTGGGATGAAGCCAAGAAGAAATTTGGCACGGATGATCTGATCCCTTTGTGGGTGGCAGATATGGATCTGGCTTCACCAAAGTGTGTGCAAGAGTCGATGATGAAACGAGCCTCTCACCCTCTGTACGGCTATACTATTTACCCTGATAGCTATTATAAAGCGATTCAAAACTGGATGCAAAATCGTTTTTCCTGGCAGATAGAAAAAGAGTGGATCGTCCCTTGTTATGGTGTGGTGCCTTCTTTGAATTTTATCATCGCTGCTTACACTCAAGAGGGCGATGGCATCATAGTACAAACACCGATCTATCCTCCTTTTGTCAGTTCCATAGAACATAAAAACAGAAGGGTACTTGACAATACACTGGTGTACGAAAATGGCAGTTATCATATAGATTTTGAAGACTTTGAGAATAAAGCAAAAGAAGCCAAACTCTTTTTACTCTGTTCACCGCATAATCCAACAGGACGTGTGTGGTCTAAAAAAGAGTTGGAGAAGATCATTGATATTTGTATAGAGAATGATGTGCTGATCATTTCGGATGAAATTCATGCAGATATTGTTTATGCAAATGTCCATCGCAGCATTGGCAGTTTTGAGAAGATGATGCATCATTGTGTCATCTTAAATGCCCCATCCAAAACATTTAACGTCGCGGGTCTGAATACCTCTTATGCGATCATCCCCGATAGCAGACTACGTCAAGAATATATACTTGAGCAAAACAGGTCAGGCATTACCAATGGGAACCCTTTTGGTATAGAAGCATTGATGAGTGCCTATCGTGAAGGTGCCCCATGGCTAGAGCGGCTGAAAGAGCATTTACTCTCAAACATCACCTATGTGAACACATTTTTACATGAGCATCATATACCCATACATGCAGTGCCTACAGAAGCAACCTATTTAATGTGGCTAGATTGCGAAGGGATGGGGCTCTCTCATGATGAACTGGTGGATTTCTTTTTGTATAAAGCAAAACTTGGACTGAATGACGGCAAGAGCTTTGGTACTGCCGGTGAAGGCTTTATGCGTCTTAATGTGGGAACATCGAAAGAAGTTGTCAAACAATCGATGCAGCAACTTTTTGATGGATATAAGGCAGAATATTGAGAAGTCTATTGGTCTATTTGGTCTTCTCTGTCTGGCTGTATGCTTTACCCCAAATCATAAATGAAGAGATACGTAAATCAGGTATCGCAAAAAAAGATATCAGTATCTATATTAAAGAAGCTGGCAAAAATGGAAAGGTCGTTGCTTCACTCAACGCACAAAAGACCCGTACACCGGCATCTGTTATCAAGGTTTTAACGACGTATGCATCGGTACTGAAATTGGGGTTTGACTACCGTTGGCCTACAAAGTTCTATACCACAGGAACATTGCAAAGTGGTGTACTTCAAGGTGATCTATTGATGAAAGGGTTTGGTGATCCGACCTTAAATGCTAAGGATCTTGAGAAGATCATCTCTGATATACGCGAGGAGGGCATACGCGAGATCAGAGGTGATATCGTTATAGATAGAGGTTATTTTAAAGTAGGTAATAAAGACAGTTCAGGTTTTGATGAAAATCTTTATAGTGCATATAATGCCATGCCTGATGCAATGATGTTCAATGAACGTGTAGTAACCGTATGTGTGATACCTAAGGACAATAAAGTACATAAAAAACATGTGGATGAAAGTTATAAAGTTGTTGATCAATTAGAACATGTCAATAAACCATGTAAAGGAAAATACTCCTGGCCAAGGGTAAAAATCGATAAGAGTGAAGCAGTTCCTATAGTGTTTCTAAAAGGGAAGATCTCTAAACGATGTGGAAAACGTAATATCTGTAAAGTCATTACAAAACCTTATAAATCATTTTATTATGCATTGAAAGATGGACTGATAAAAGAGGGGATACCTGTCAGAGGAGGCTTGAAATTACATAAAATACCTCTAGAAGCAAGAGGACTTTTTACCCATTATTCGGATCCTTTAGAAGAGATCATTTCTGAAACTGCCAAAGAGAGTAATAACCTTTACGCAAGACATCTTCTGCTTCTTTTGGGCGCAAAACTCTATGGTGCTCCTGCCACAGTGAAAAAAGGAAGAGATGCGATCAGATATATCTTGGATTCAAGAGGTGCATTGGGTGAGGGAACATTAAGAATAGACAATGGAAGCGGGCTTTCCCGTACATCAAAGATGAACGCAAAACTATTGGCCCAGATGTATGATGATGCCTATGATCGTTATGGATCCAGATGGATGGAGACACTTTCTATAGCGGGTGTGGATGGCACAATCAAACGCCGTTTTAGAAATACAGTGGTCAATAAACGTGCATGGATGAAGACAGGAACACTCAGGCGTGTGAAAAATATAGGCGGGTATGTAAAAAACAGGGTAGGAAAATTCTACACGGTTGTTATTATCATCAACAGTTCAAAGGCAAAATATCGTGGAGCCAAATTACAAGATGAGATCATGAAGTGGCTGGCGAAAAGCAAGGTTAAACCCGGTTTGAAATCTTCTTCTAAAAGAGTCACGGATAAAAAGGCTAGATCAGAAAAGTTATTCACGAATGTCAAAACAAAAGTACCACCCAAAACAAATCATGTGACAAAGGGCCTTACTCATAAGTATTATGTGCAGGCAGGTTCATTTTCTACCATGCCAAATAAAGTATATCTCTTAAAAATAGAAGCCTTGGGATTACGTTACAAGGTAAGGAATATGGACAACTATAAAGTACTTATCGGTGCGTATAAAGATGAAAAAACTGCAAGAACAGCCTTGAAAAAAGTACGTAAACATATCAATGATGGGGCATTTATCGTAAAGTTATAGTTTACCCCAAATACGCTATAATCTTTTAAAAATATAGGGCAACAATGAACTTCGAAACTTACCCTTTTGAGAAACTCAATCAACTACTTGAAAATGTGACACCCCACAGTGATTACACTGCACTTAGCTTGACGATCGGTGAGCCTCAGTTTAAGACACCGACATTTATACTGGATGCACTTAATGATGCCTCTGGACTGCTCAACAAATATCCCAAAACAGCTGGTGAAACAGAACTTAGAGAGGGGATGTTGACGTATAACAAAAAGCGTTTTGGTCTTACACTAACCAATGCGCAGATCATTCCAACTTTTGGGACGCGTGAAGTACTTTTTAATTTCCCACAGTTTTTACTGCATGACGTGAAAGACCCTGTCATGGTTTTTCCTAACCCTTTTTATCAGATCTATGAAGGTGCAGCCAAAGCATGTAGAGCTGAAGTGATCTATCTCAATCTCAATGAAAGCAATCACTTTCAACCAGAAGTAGATGAAGAAGCACTGAGGAGAGCAGATTTTGTGATACTTAATTCACCTAACAACCCTACATCATCAGTGATGTGTATGGCAGATCTAAAGCGTTGGGTAGAGTTGGCACTTAAACATGATTTTGTGCTTTTAAATGATGAGTGTTATGCTGACCTCTACTTGGATGAGCCTCTACCATCATTGCTTAATGCAAGTATAGAAGTAGGCAATGAAAGCTTTAAAAATGTGTTGGTGATAAACTCCATCTCTAAACGTTCCTCTGCACCGGGCCTTCGTTCCGGTTTCATCGCAGGTGATGCAGAGATACTTAAAGATTATATGGTGTACAGAACCTATGTAGGTTGTGCTTCACCACTGCCGCTTCAACATGCTGCTGCAGCTGCATGGTCGGATCAGACACATGTAGATGGATTTAGAGCAAAGTATAAAAAGAACTTTGAGGTAGCCAAAGAGATTTTAGGAGTAGAGGCACCTGAAGCGACATTTTACATTTGGCTCAAAGTGGAAGATGAGATAGCCTTCACCACAAAACTCTACAGAGAGTATAATCTCAAAGTCATTCCCGGTTCATTTTTGGGACGAGAAGGTGAAGGTCGAGGGTATGTTAGACTGGCTCTTGTTTACGAAGCAGATAAAACAAAAGAAGCATTGGAACGAATTAAATTGGCATTGGAGCAATCATAATGGAATCACCGGAAATACACGTAGAAGAATTAAAAAAAGATCCAGAATTTTTAGCAAACATTCAAAGACTGGAAATTGAATGTAAAGAAGAAGAGAGTATCTCAAAAGGGTACCAGCTTTTAGACGCACAGCTCATCATCGAAGCATCTGAAGATGACATCAACGAGATCTTTACGTTCATTGTCAACACAGCATTTGACAGACTGGCAGAAAAACTCTCTACTTCTCAGTCATTTGATATGAATGAGGCAGAAGACTTAGCCACGGCAAGAGCTATCTATGAACATGGGATCCAACGTTACAGTGAGAATGATAAAAAGGGTGCAAAAGAGATCTTTCTTGTTCTGAACTATACCATCGATCATGCAGATCTTAAAGATGCAATGATGGTTCATGCGGCTGCAGTGATGGCGGGAAAAAGTTTTGAGGATTTTATAGAAAATCTTGTGGATGTGGAAGGTGTAAATGAGCATGACCCTCTAGCTTTTTTTATCCAAACATTTACAGAGCCCACAGACATTTTACTCACGATGTTTGCAAAACATGTAAAGCAAGGTAAAGAAGAACTTAGAGTCCTGGACGAGTCAAAGTAATGACGAATCGTAAAATACATTTTATAGGTATCGGGGGTATCGGACTTTCTGCATTGGCTAAATTTCTTTTTAATGATGGACATAAGATCTCCGGTTCAGACATCAAACAAACTGAGATCACCAATGACCTGGCAACCAATTTTGATGCTAAGATCACTATACCTCACCATGAAGATGCTGTAGAAGGTGTCGATAGAGTGATCTACTCTGCTGCTGTGCGTCCTAACAATCCTGAGTACCAGAAGGCTAAGGAATTAGGAATAGAGTTACTTTCACGTAAAGAGTCTTTAAAAAGTATTTTAGGTGACAAAGAAGTCTATGCCGTAGGTGGAGCACATGGTAAGAGTACCACTTCAGCGATGCTCTCTTCCATCATACCTGAGTCCAATGCACTCATCGGGGCCATCAGTAAAGAGTTCGGCTCAAACGTACGTAATTACCCGAACGACAAAGTGGTATTTGAAGCAGATGAGAGTGATGAGAGTTTCCTAAATTCCAATCCACATCTTGCTATCGTGACCAATGTTGAACCTGAACATATGGAGTACTATGAGTATGATGAAGAGCGTTTTTACAATGCGTACAGAAACTTTTTATCACTGGCTAAAATACGTGTCATTAATGCAGAAGATGAATTCCTCTCTTCTTTGGAGATGGACAGCATTAAACTTTACCCTTCCAAAGATATCAAAAATATAGAGTTTGTTTTAGTAGATGGTGAACCGCATACAAAGTTTGAACTTTTAGACTTGGGTGCATTTGAAGTATTTGGTTTTGGAAATCACATTGCCTTAGATGCAGCGTTAGCGATATTGGGTGCGTTAGAGTTAGGTGAAAAGGTAGAAGAGATAAGGGTAAACCTTTTACACTATAAAGGCATTAAAAAACGTTTTGACATTGTACAAAACCAGGAAGAGTGTGTGGTCATAGATGACTACGGACATCACCCCACAGAGATAAAAGTAACGATGGAATCACTGCAGATCTATAAAACGTTACGTGATTTTTCTAAACTCAATGTCATCTGGCAACCGCATAAGTACAGTCGTACAATGGATAATTTACAAGCATTTGTAGAGTGTTTTGAAGGTGTAGATGAGCTTGTGATCCTTCCTATCTGGGCTGCAGGTGAGTTGGAAGTAGATATAGACCTTAAAGGTGCATTCAGCCGTTACAAACTTCTCATGGCAGATTCTGTCACCAAAGAAGACGGGTTGGTCAAAATCTTTAAAGACGGGCATGTGATACGAGAATACAGTGATGGGCTTGTGACAGCTTTTGGTGCAGGGGATATCACGTATCAGATACGAGGAGAAATATGAAGCGCAAAAGCATACCTATATTCTTGACTTTATTCATGTCCATAGTTGTCATGGCAGATGAAATAAAGGTCTCTAATGTAGTATCAGAATTCTCAACCTATAAAAAGCTCAAGGCGAGTAAAGAGTTAAAACAAAGTATCAATATCGGTTTTTCAAATATTACAGGTAATACAGAAACATTTAGCCTTAATGGTAAATATACTTTGTCTGTTACGACCTCAGGATATGACAATAAGCCACTTCAAGTGATGTTCGATGCAAGTGCATTCGTAACAGAAAATAATGATGTCAAAGATAATGAAGAGTATACTTCGAACCTTGCTTTAGAACAGTTTGTTGTTGAAAAATGGTTAGTCTATACTTCTGTACACTGGTTACGAAATGAATTTAGAAACTATGATAATAAATCCTCTATTGCTGCTGGTGTTGGTAAAAAGCTCTTTGACGATGGACAGCATATTTTCAAACTTAGAGCAGGTATTGCTTACAATATAGAACAATATACGAATGATCAGCCAGAAGAAACGTTCTTTTCATTTAACCAGTATCTAGAATATACCAATCAACTCAACAAAGTAAGTAATCTATATGTAAAACTAGGTGCCCTTGAAAACTTCGAAAACTTTTCAGATGACTATGAAGTCCTTGCTGTAGCAGGCTTTAATTTTGCAGTGGCTGAAAATATAAGTGTCATTTTAGAAGAAGAAGTACGCTATGATAATCTCCCACCGATAGGATTTGAAAAGACAGATACGAAAACAATTTTCAAAGTTGGATACAATTTTTAATTATTTCCAATAAATGCATCTGAAACTACAGATGCACGTTTCTTCAAACTATATAAAATTCGCTATAATTCCGAATATTTAGTGACTTGAGGAACTCTAGACGTGCCAATAGAAAAATTAAACGAAAAATCTATCATACAAAAACTGGATCTTGATGGGTATATCCAGCAGTTTCAAACGTTTTTAGCCAGAGAAAAACCTATAGCAATGATGGGTGATATTAATCAGCATTATCGTTACATACAAGCACTCTCTAAAGTGCAATTTCCTATACCCAACTCAGTACCCAATTTAGACAGAGAACTGAATCTCATTAAGAAACAAGGGGTACTCTCCTTAGATGAGATTTATGCTTTTGTCACTATGTTCTCGTACTTCAATACCTTAAATACAGTAGGTTTTACAGAACCGCTCATCTCTTGGATACAGGGTATAGACATACCTGAAGAGATCATAGAGGTCATAGGGTATTTTACTGCTGAAGGTGACATCAACCCTGAACGTGATCCGGAACTGTATAAACTTGAACGTGCCATCAAGCAAAATAAGATAGACATCAAAGAGACACTCTATAAGCTTGCACACTCCAGTAAACTCAGAGATTATCTTGTAGATACTCAGGTGCATTTCAACGGTGGTGAAGAGACTTTACTTGTGCGTGGAGGGTTTAACAATGCGATTAAAGCTACCGTAGCTGCACGTAGTTCTGGAGGCTTTTTTTATATTATTCCCCAAAGTATTTCTCACTTAAAAGAGAAAGAATCTGCGTTGCTTAGCAGTAAAGAGGAGTTGATCTATACCTATTGTAAAAATATCTCAGCGATATTTTTCAAGTGGGAACGTTTCTTGGCGTTTATCAACAAAGAGTATGACAGGTTTGACCACTATCAGGCACGCGTCAGTTTTGCAAGAGCCAAAGAGTATGAGTTCATTTTACCGAGCAAGCACAAACGCATCAAATTACAAGATTTTGCGCACCCTGCCATAGAGAACCCAGTACCCATCACGATGGATTTTTCGAAACAGATCATGCTCGTCACGGGTGTCAATGCGGGTGGTAAAACGATGTTACTCAAGTCAATGCTCTCGGCGGTTTACATGAGTAAGTATTTACTCCCTTTTAAATGTAATGCAGCACACACAGAAGTGGGACACTACAAGAGTATCGAAGCGGTAATAGATGACCCTCAATCTGTTAAGAATGACATCTCTACTTTTGCAGGACGTATGCAGGAGTTTGCAAAACTCTTTAACAAAGAAGATGCCATCGTAGGGGTAGATGAGATAGAGTTGGGAACAGACAGTGATGAAGCAGCAAGTTTGTTTCGGGTAATGTTGGATGAATTACGAAAAAAAGGTATTAGCTTCATCGTGACTACACACCATAAGCGTTTGGCTTCACTGATGGCAAGTGATGATGAGGTGGAACTCATAGCAGCACTCTATGATGAAGAACGAAGATTGCCTACGTATACTTTCTTGCAAGGAAGTATCGGAAAGAGTTATGCCTTTGAGACAGCACAACGGTATGGCGTTCCTGTAGCTATTGTGAACAAAGCAAAAGAGATCTATGGTGAGGATAAAGAAAACCTCAATGAACTCATAGAGAAATCTACCTCACTTGAACGTGAAATGCGTATGAAAATCAACAAGATAGATGATGAATTAAAGTCTGTAGAGAGACAAAAACAGAAGCTTCAGGATGAAGAAGTGAAGCTTCAGGAGAGTCATAGAAAAGCGATCGCAACACTTGAAAATCGTTATAATGCAGCGACAAAAAAAGCAAGAGAAGCCTTAAAAGTGCAAGAGTCAACTGAGGGTAGACGTTTGCTTAATGTGGCACACCAACGTAAAGATTTTAAGAAAAAAGAGATCCAATTAGCACAGGAGGAACCACTCAAAGAGGGCGATAAGGTGAAGTACCGCTCTCACAAAGGTGAGATACTCGGCATTCGTGGAAAAGATGCAACGATCATTATAGATGGCTTGAAAATGAGAGTGCCTCTTGTACAGCTCAAAAGAAGAGGAGACACCCCTCAGATAAAGCTCAAACCTAAAGTAAAAGAAGTCAAAGTAAATGTTGAAAAGTCGGGGGCAGCTGTCTCTGTAAAACTACTAGGTATGTATGCAGATGAGGCTATAGATACCGTCGATAAATTTCTTTCAGATGCATTAGTGAACGGACTGAATGAAGTACAGATCATTCATGGTACGGGTGGGGGTGTGTTATCTAAATTGGTAAGTGAATATCTTAAAAAACATCCTAAGATATCGAAGTTTTATAGAATGCCTGGAAACTTAGGGATTACTGTAGTGGAACTCTAAACTCCAAAGGGTATAATATAAGCATTAAAATGTTGCAGGAGAGCTACGTGAGCATTAAAGATGATGTGAATTATGTAAAAAAAGAGTT
>JAGSGJ010000010.1 GCA_023955225.1 Sulfurovum sp. | reverse complement strand
TAGTATTAACCTTAGATTAATCTCTCTGGACTATACTTTGCATTAAATTAACATTTGAAGGAATATTATGGCTTTATATGATAGAGACTATACATCAACAGAAGCTGGATACGTTCAAGAAGGCGCATCTGTAAGCTTTATGAAACAAACTTACCAGCTCTTGGCTGCTAGTATGATCGCAGCAGCTGCAGGTGCTTATGTGACTATGCCTTATGCAGAGACAATTATGCAATACAAATGGTTCATCTTCGGTGCAGAACTTTTCATACTTTTCTTTGGACTCAGCATGACAAGAGGCAAAGCAGGACTTAACTTGGCAATGCTTTTTCTATTCACTTTTTTAACCGGTGTTTCACTCGTTCCACTTTTAGCTTCACTCATCGGTGCGGGTAATGGAGCTGTCATAGGAAATGCATTTTTAATGACTTCTGTACTTTTTGGTGCATTGAGT
Source organism: Sulfurovum sp. (assembly GCA_023955225.1). Lineage (GTDB taxonomy): Bacteria > Campylobacterota > Campylobacteria > Campylobacterales > Sulfurovaceae > Sulfurovum. The sequence goes on along the minus strand of JAGSGJ010000010.1, from coordinate 52,133 downwards.
CTATTTGCTATAAACAGTAAGTCAGATTATTCAAGTTGGGGTAAACCACTTTTTATTACACTTATCGTAGTGATCATCGCTTCACTTGTGAATATATTCATACTTCAAAGTCCGATGATGCATGTGATCATTACTGCTGGTATCTTACTTTTATTTAGTATCTTCACTATCTATGATACTCAGAACATCGCAAATGGGGCATATGACTCACCGGTAGATGCAGCAGTGTCTCTTTACCTGGACTTTCTAAATATGTTTACAGCACTCCTGCAACTTCTTGGAATCTTCGGAAGTGATGACTAAAGAAGAGACTTCGGAAAAGATTGAGCGTCTTATCGATGCCAATCTTAACCGACTTAAAGAGGGCATACGGGTGATAGAAGATATCAATCGTTATATCTACGATGATAAATCTTTAACCTCTGTCCTCAAACAATTACGACACAAACTTCAACCTGCTTACGACCAAAATCGCTTACAATTCAGAGATATAGAAAACGATGTACAAAAAGAAAGCATTACTTCTGAATTGTCTCGCAGCAGTATCGATGACTTGATCATAGCAAACTTTTCAAGAGCACAGGAGTCTGCACGTGTCCTTGAAGAGAGTTTTAAACTTATAGACCCTTCATTATCGGAACTTTGCAAAGAGGTTCGTTATGGCTTGTATGCTGTAGAAAAGTCCTTTTTTATGCAGAAGAAAGATCCAAAGAATCAGCCTTAACAAACAAAACTTCAAACTCTAAATAATCCAAAGGATATCTTTTCATGAGTTGCTTGGTCTGCTTATAGGTCAGTTGTTTTTCGCCTCCACTTACGCCACTTTTTTTAATATAGTTAAACATTTCTCGTACACTCTCAAAATGAAGTTTATATTTTTTTAATTCAAATTTAGCACGATAGTATTTCTCTATCGTCTCTCTTAATACGGTCTCAGAATAAATAGGTGAAGTGATTTTGGCAGTTTCATGCAAGGCCTTAAAAGTATCGGATGTAAAAATAGCAAAATAGGCCTGTGATGACTTTTTTGAGATCTCAGACAGAGTGAAATCCAAATCTTTACTCCACTGTAACGCTGAAGAGGAAATAACAAGAGGGGTATACTCTAAGGAGACGTTCTCAAATGTTTGAACTCTATTGAAATCTGCACATATTTTGTCAATCTTACTCGAAGAAGGATGTATCTCTAGCATCTCCGGTGAAGAATCAAGTGCAACAAAGTGATCAAAAGAACAACTGTCTTTCTCTAGATTCTTATAGACTTCTCCACTACCACACCCGATATCTATAATCGTATTATAATGAGAGTTGGGGAGTTGTTCTACCAGTGATTTAGCAACTTCTGCCTGAATGACATTATAGGTGTCATACTCATGTGCAAAACGAGAAAACTCTTGAATAACATTAGACACTGGTTCCCTCCTTTTACCCGAAATAATGATCTTCATCACCATTTCAAACTTTTTTAGGTATAATCGCCGAAATTATACCCAAATTTCAATTGGCTACCCAATAACATAAAGAGGCATAGATGACATCAACACTTTTAATCGTACAAATCGTACTTGCAATAGCAATCACAATCGCAGTACTACTACAAAAAAGTTCAAGCATAGGTCTTGGCGCATACAGTGGAAGTAATGAATCTGTATTTGGAGCAAAAGGGCCAACTGGTTTTCTTGCAAAATTTACTTTTACACTTGCCTTTGCATTTATCGTAAATACTCTGGCATTGGGATACCTGTACACTACAGCAAATACTGCATCTGTTGCAGACAGTATCATTCCTGCAAACAATGCAGCTGTACCTGCTGCTCCAGTAACACCAAAAAACACTACACCTTCAGCACCAGCAGCTCCAACTGTTAATACAGTAGATACTGCATCTGTTGCAGACAGTATCGTACCTGAAAACAATGCAACTATTCCGGAAGCACCTGTAAACACTACACCTTCAGTACCCGCTGCTCTAAAATCTGATGCAGAGAGTGTTATTCCTGTAGTGCCAGAAAGTACTACACCTTCAGCACCTACTGTTCCAACTGCCCACTAACCCTATATAAAGAAGAATTTCCTTCTTTATATATTCTCCTATTATACTCTCTAAATACATAACAAGGTAAAAAAGGGTAAAATTTCCCTAAATAATACCAAGGAGACAGTTATGGTAAATGAAGTTTTTGAACAAACAAAAGAAAGTATGCAAAAGGGTATCGATGCCCTTAAAAGAGATTTTTCCTCACTTAGAACAGGAAAAGTAACCACGGGTATAGTAGATAACATTAAAGTGGACTACTATGGCACAATGACGGCATTGACGCAAGTCGGTAGTGTTATCGCTACAGATGCTACAACGATCAGTATTACTCCTTGGGAAAAGAATCTTCTTCCCGTTATTGAAAAAGCAATCCAGGAAGCGAACATCGGTGTGAACCCAAATAATGATGGAGATTTCATCAAACTCTTTTTCCCGCCAATGACAAGTGACCAGAGAGTAGAGATAGTTAAGCAGGCTAAAGGTCTGGTTGAACATGCAAAAGTGTCTATTAGAAATGTAAGAAAAGACGGTAATGACAAGATCAAAAAACTTGAGAAAGATAAAGAGCTCAGTGAAGACGAATCTAAAAAAGCTCAAGATCAAATACAAAAAATTACAGATGAATACACCGCTAAAATAGAAGAAGCTTTTAAAACAAAAGAAGCTGATATACTCAAGGTATAAGTATGCAAAACTCCTATGATGTAGAACAAGCATATAAAGATGCAAATGCTCTGCTTGAAGGTCACTTTCTTCTAGCAAGCGGCAATCATTCAAACAGATATCTTCAAAGTGCCAAAGTACTTGAGTATCCTAAAAAAGCTTCATTGCTCACTGATGCTCTTGCTCAAATGATCAAAGAGAATGGTATTGAAGTAGATACGGTATGTGCACCGGCCTTAGGTGGAGTACTTGCTGGCTATGAACTTGCCCGTTCACTTGATGTGCGTTCTATCTTTGTTGAGAAGAAAGAGGGAGGCATGGAGTTACGTCGTGGGTTTGAAGTAGCAAAAGGTGAAAAAATCATCATTTGTGAAGACATTATCACTACTGGGGGTTCTGCCTTGAAAGCTGCTCAGGCCATAGAGGCACTGGGTGGTGTTGTCGTTGCATTTGCATCACTGGCAAACAGAGGTTTCTGTAAACGTGTAGGTAGTGATAGCGATGCTAAAGAAGAGTGCAGTCTGCCTAATGATGTGCCTCTTTTTGCACTTGATGATTTTACTTTTGAAATGTTCACACCAGAAGAATGTCCAATGTGTAAAGAGGGAAGTACTGCTATTAAGCCTGGTAGCAAAGGCTAAAACGATTAAGTACCAAAATAAGCAAAGCTTACTTTGGTGCTCTTACACTAACCTCTTTAGGTAACTCTCCAAACAACTGCACATATCTCCACATCTATATCGGTCTTTCTTGGCTTGATGCTAAATGTTTCTATCTCACAGTTATCTGTATTGTACTTTTCATTTAATACGTCTATTTTATCTTCCAGTTCATATTCGAGTGCTTCTATCTCTTCCTCTATACTTACCATACGCTCTTCTGCCCTGCTCATCTCTCCACGCTCTTTGAGTATCTTACTGCCTTTGCTTACTGCACGGCCTATCTTTGTCGGACTTGGACGTCCAAACAAGGCTCCCAATACTGCGATACCTGCTTCTATCATGGAGCCTGTAGAATCCGATGATTCTTTGTCTACACGTTCTTTGGCACGAGAGAGTCTCGCTACAAGTGTTTTCTCTTTTCTACCGTAACGTATTTGAAGTTTTTCTATTTCAATCTCTTTTTTATCATTAAGTCCATCTTGCAGTCGTACGATAAAATCTGTTCGTGATTCATCTACTTTAGACTCCAGCTTAGGGGAACGGCAACGCAGCAGTTCCAATTCATGTTCACGGTAGAGTGTCTCTTTTAATTCTCTCACTGCTTTTGCCAATCTTCTATCTTCCAAAATAATGTCAGGCAGTGTATGAAACTTCGCATTGGAAGGAGCAGTATGAGGGAATCTATCAAAGCCCAGTTCTTCTTCTATGGCATTCTCCCATGTAATGCGTTGTTGTTTTTCATCAAGCGGGAGAAAGAGTTCAAAGGTTCTGTCACAATCAATGCCTCTTCGTTGTTGGTAAAAATGTATTTTTGCTTTGGCTCCCAATGTCGGAAAAAACATATTTTGTTCTGAGGCATCTGGTTCGTAGTATTGAGGGATAGACGCATCGATAGTTTGATAACTTTCTAATGCAGAGGTATTTTTAACCATGCTCTCTACACTTTGCACTTCAGCATTTTGCGCTGCTTTTTGCTCCTGCATAAGTGTAGAGATCTCATCTCTTTTAAGCGGTCCTTTGAGGTAACTCATCACCCAGCGGGTACTAAAGAGTCTAATGTCATCCAGGTGTGCACTTTTGAGGAAGAAGGTTCTCTTTTGTAGATTTGACAAAAGATTCATAATTTCTTTTTTATCAAAATTTGAACCTACTTTACCTTCTAACCCATCGATAACCCTCTCAATATCTTGTGTTGTTTGCAATCTTCCAATAAACCATGTTCCTATGTTAGAAAGCCCTTTATAGTCCAAATCTACAGGGTTTTGCGTACTCAGTACCACACCTACTCCAAAGGCTCTTGCCTGCTTGAGAAGAAGTAACATAGGCTCTTTACTTGGCGGATTCTTCGTAGGCGGAAAGAAACCGAAGATCTCATCCATATAAAGTAGTGTTTTGAGCGCAGAGGTACCACTTTGGCGACGCATCCATGCTATGTATTTATTGAGGAGTAAGGTGACAAAAAACATACGTTCATTATCATTCAGATGAGAAATAGAGAAAATGGCTACTTTGGCTTTACCCTTTTCATCATATAAGAGTTTTTGGATATCTAAACTTTCTCCTTGCAGCCAAAGTGAAAAACTGGGACTTGCCAGAAGCGCATTAAATTTGGTAGCTAATTTAAAACGATCGTTTTTCGGATAAAAGTCATCCAATGGCAATACCCCTATCTTTTTAAAAGAAGGGTTGAGTATCTTGCCTATGATACCTTCTACACTTAGATCTTCATCTGCTAACCATGATTTTGTGATGATCTGTGCAAGCAGAATGTACTCTTTTGACTCTAAGGGATCAGCATTGATCCCTACTAAAGAAAGCAAAGAGGTCGTTGTGCTTTTTAAGTATGAAGTAAACGTATCGCTGTCTTCAAGTATTTGCGCAGGAGGTACGTCGAGGGAACTCATCACGTTTATGGAGACGCCAGCTGAACTCCCTGGTGTATAGATGGTTTTTTTTACATCATGAAATTTCTGTACCCGCTCTACATTTTGCCCCCAACTTTCTATCCCCTCTTTCCAGACGGTAGATATTTTCTTGGCATAGTCATTGACGTTGGCATCTTTGGATCTTGCTTCATCTGCGACCCATGGTTCAAAAGAGGCAGAAGAGAAACTTGGATCGGTCAGACACAAATCTCCCATATCTCCTTTTGGGTCTATGATGATGGAGGGAATATTGTCTATGACAGCTTCTTCTATGATGCCTACGCCAAGTCCTGTTTTCCCAGAACCTGTCATTCCTATGATCGCTGCATGTGTGGTGAAGTTTTTGTTTTTAAGCAGTGTAAGTGCTTCTGTGGATTCCATACTCTGTTTGTCTATATCTTTCCCCAGATAAAACAGTCCTAACTTTTCATACATCTCTTGCATTCCCTGATCCTTCATGATAAAAATATATTATATCTATTTTAGCGAAAGTTTGTTTCGTTCCTTTTATTATTTTGTAGGGTTGATAATTGTATTTGTATCTGTTTTTGTTGTAGGTTTTTTCTTTTTCCCAGGTGTGGTAATCCCCTGAACCATAAAACTGATAGACCCTTGTCCTTGTTGCTGGATAAGGACTAAAACCTTGTCTTTTTCATGGTAAATATCAAAGAGCTCTATGTTTGTCATGATGGGGTCTACTTCAACTCTCTCTTCTGAACGTAGGGGTAAATGGTAAGCATTTCCTTCTATTCGTGTAAGTGCTTTGTCTTTCTTAAGAACCACCCAACAGACTTTTGCTGTAGGCAAAGCATACAGCGAATTTCGTGTCTCTTCCATACATACTCTGCTGAATTCATCTTTTTTTATCGTGATATTGCCATCAGAACCCATCATATCCATATACAATACTTTGGTGGCATTTGTGATTTTTTTAGATTTTTCCAAGTATTTGGCAAGCTGTTGATTGGAGTTTTGCATCATATCCACTGAAGAGAAGAGTGCCACAATGACAATCCCCAAAAGGGCAATGGAGATCAGTACTTCTAAAAGGGTGAATGCTTTACGGTTAGACATTGACCTTAGCCGTCCATCAGTCCGACACGGATGGCTTCTTCATAACTCGTCTCTCCTGTCAAAAGCATTGCTTTGAGTTTATCTGCAATGGTTTTCATACCATCTTTCTTCATAGATTCTCTTATTTGATGGTCATTAAATCCATCTTTCATCATCACTTTGGCTTTGTCATCAATGATAAAAAGTTCACCTATAGCCTGTCTGCCTTTATACCCTGTAAAGTCACACTCTTTACATCCTAGCGCTTTAAAATACAATTTGTCCTCAGGGACATTGATCTCTTGTGCTGTTGCAGGTGCAAGCTTTGTCCCTTCCTTGCAGTGAACACAAAGTTTACGTGCCAGTCTTTGGGCCAATACCCCCAAGAGCGTAGAAGATATAAGAAAATTTTCTATGCCCATATCTATCAAACGGCTTAACGCAGAAGTTGCATCATTGGTATGGAGAGTAGAAAGGAGCAAGTGTCCGGTCAATGCTGAACGTAGTGCAATCTCTGCTGTTTCGTTATCCCGGATCTCCCCTACCATGATAATGTCTGGATCTTGTCTTAAGATAGAACGTAACCCTGCTGCAAAGGTAAGTCCTACTTTAGGGTTTACCTGTATTTGAGAAATGTTGTCTGCATTGTACTCCACTGGGTCTTCTACGGTAATGATATTCTTATCCGGGGTTGAGATATGCTGTAAACAAGCATGAAGTGTGGTTGATTTACCTGATCCTGTTGGTCCTGTTACCAGTATCATTCCATGTGCATGATTGAGCAGTCTATAAAGATCTTTCGTGATATCCTCTGCAAAACCCAATGACTCCAGAGTCGGAATATGTTCTGTTTGCGAAAGAATACGCATAACGACTCTTTCTCCATGGTAGGTAGGTAGAATAGAAACCCTTACATCAATACTTTTCCCAGAAATAGCTAACTGCGTACGTCCATCCTGGGGGACTCTTTTCTCTGAAATATCAAGATTTGAGATGACCTTAATACGGTTAATGACCAAAGTCACAATACTTTTATCAAGATCAAGATGCTTTTTGAGCGCACCATCTATACGTAAGCGTACTTCACCCTTTTTCTCTCCACTCTCAATGTGAATATCACTTGCATCTTTTTGGAGTGCTTGAAAAAAGAGTGAGTTCACCAATTTAATGATGGGTGCAGACTCTTCACTTGAAAGCAGATCTTGTGAATTACGAATAAACTCCAAGAGATCAGACTCTACTTCTATGAGTTCCTCTGAGGTCGTTCCCATATCATCAAAATCAGACCCTGTCTGGATCTCCAAAAATTTATTTTTTAATCGTTCAAAGCTCTCATCGTCTATCATGGTCACAGGATAATCCAACGTGAGTTTCGATAAATAGTTCAGCGCATCTCCCAGTGTCTCTTTTTCAACAATACATGTTTTAACATCATCGATCATAGAAAAGAGTAGAGAGTGCTTGAGTGCCAGTTTATGGTTGATCTCCTCTTCCCAGAGAGGCTCAAGGTTTACATCCTGAAGACGAGGGAAATGCATTACGATTCCTTTTCGTCTAAGATGCTTAAGTTACTTTTAGGTTCTCTTTGTATTCTTCTGCTTGCCGGGACAGAGGCTTCTTCAACTGAGACCCCTGTTTTTTCTTCCAGTGCCTTTTCGAAAAAATCATTATACCTTCCCTGTACTTCTTCAAGTTCAGCCAGCATATTTTTTAATTTTTGCAGATCATCACTTTTTCTTACGATATACGGTGTAAGATAGATCACTACATTCTGCTCTCGTTCTACGTCTGAAGTATGTGAAAACAGATATTCTCCTATAATCGGTATATCTCCTAACAATGGTACTTTAGATACCCCTTTACCGCCAACTCTTTTGATCAAGCCACCCAAAATGATCATTTCACCATTGTTTACGATCGCATTGGTCTTCACTGTTCTTTTTGTGGTCGTTGGTCTGTCTGCCATTTGCTCTGAAGAAGGATCTACATCTTCGAGCACTGTTTCTACCTCTAAAGTGACTTTATTGTTACTAGAGAGTCTTGGTTTTACTTTTAAAGTAAGGCCTATGTCTTCTCTGGAATAATTATTAACCACATTTGAAACACCTGAGGTAGACTGCTGTGCCTGGGTCAAAATAGACATAGTCTGCCCTACATAGATCTCTGCTTCTTTATTGTTGGTACAGAGGACAGAGGGTTCACTCAAGATACGAGCTGCACCATTATTTTCCAAGAGGTCAAGTTTTGCTCCCAAGGCAAACACTTGATCAACTGCACCAAACTTAAAGGCTGGATCAGTTTGTTCATATACCTGACCCGTAACATCATCTTTAACTATAGTAGTCTGATTTGCATTCAAAAACCCTAAAAGTGCCGGAGACATTTGTAAGGCTGAAGCACCCATGTTCCCAGCCAAAGTATACAGTCCAGCATTTGTAATGGCCCCAGCATTAAGACCATATTTAATCCCTATCTGTGTAGCCATATTACTATTCACTTCAACGATCTTCGCTTTTACGTACACTTGCACTTTAGGAATGTCAATTCTTCTCACAGTATCTCTAATATTCTTCATCTGTTCCGCAGTAGCAAGCAAGATCAATGCATTTCTTTCAATGTCAGAAACCACCATGGCTTTACTTGGTGGCTTACCACCTTTTACCGGTGCTTTTACGGCCACATTATTCATCTGAGAAATAAGTTTACTCATGATCTTTTCCATCTCTTCGACATTAGAGTTTTGGAGCCTTATGACATACATCTGCTGCGTTGTGCTCTCTCCCTTTATATCAAGTTGTTTAATGTACTTGATCATACGGCTATTATTCTCACTATTCCCGACAAGTATAATGGAGTTTGTTGCTTGATCTTGAAAGATATCGACTTTTTCACTTTCAATCGTCTGAGGGAAGATCTTCTTTGCCATATTTTGGGCATTAGCGAATACATCTTTTACAATGGAGTTTTTCAGCTTAATGACAACAGATTTTTTTTCACCTTGTGATTCAACCGCTTTAATGACTTTCGAGACAGCCACTAAAGTCCTCGGATCTGCTGTCACTGCCAAGACATTGTTCTCCTTAAAAGAGATCACTTTTGCACTCTTATGTAACAGTGGCTTGATCTTTGCACGGAGTACCGCAGCATTTGAGTTCTTCAAAGGGAACATCACTGTTTTCATCGTATCACCTTCGATGCTGCTGCTTACCTCAAGTCCTTCTCCTGCGGCGTTGGCACCTTTTACCACCTTATAATACTCACCCTGGTCTATAATTGTTAAGCCTTTGCCTCCCAAAATAGAGTTTGCCAAAGAAAAGAGTGCACTCTTTTTAATAGGTTTTGTAGAGACGAAGTTAATCTTACCTTTAGGCTCAGCTTCTATCAAAATGTTTTTCTGAGTGATCTTAGAGACCATCTCGATGAAGTCTTTTACAGCAAGGTTACGAAAATTTACCTCTACATACTCTTCTTCCGCATGCAGCCCTACAGACAATACCAATAATACACTCAATATAATTTTAGTTAACTTCATATTCTAACTCCATTTCTTCTTTACCTCTTTCGATGACCAATGTCAGGTTATCGATATTTGAAATATTTTTATATACGCCAAAAGCAGCATTGTAGCTATCTATCTTTTGACCGTTAATAGCCTTGATGACATCACCTCTTTTAACTCCAAGCTTCGCAAAAGGTGACCCTTTACGAATAAAGGAGATACTAAACCCTTCTAAAGCATTACCTTTTTTTATTTCTTTGATACCGATATTTTTATAAATATCATCCATATTTTTAGCATAATGATCCAGTAATGATCTGTCAATGATCTTATGATCGCCTGCGTCTATAACATCACCTTCCACCTTACTCGCTGATGATACAGACACAGGGGAAGGCTTAGCATTTTTAATGGTTGTATCACCTTTTGTGCTGATGATCAAAGTGATCTTATATGTTTTAGCGTTTTTACTAAAAGTAGCATAATTACTCCCTGCACCTTCAAGTACAAATCCATTAATAGCTTCACCTTTGGCAAGTACTTTCGTTTTACGTTTATGCTCTACGGTTACCACTGTGACATCTGAAGCATTATAAATAGCCAAAAGCTTGATATCGTTAATGCTCCCTGCAGTTTCTACCGGCTTTTCTATTGTTGGTGCCGGTGCTTCGCTTGGACTTAGTTTTACTCTATAGTAAAGGGCTTTGCCCCCTTGTTCTTCAGTATGCTCCACACCCATGGTCGGTAACCACAGCACTGCAACAACAAACCAAACTATTTTAACCACAAGCAATAAAATCAATAGTGACCAAAGCCATTTCACTATGTCGGGTTTAAAAAGATGTTTCATAGTTCCATCCTTTTTCGTCTTTTTTCAACTGAGGTTTTAACATCTCTATGTTTTTACTCTCATTAAAATCTAAACGTACTGTGCGTTCACTTAAGTCCATAGTTCCTGTCATCCCGCCAAAAGAACCGCTTGCATCCACTGAGAGCTCTAAAGGCGAAAGAATGGAGTACGTGATGACAGCTTTTTGTGTTTCTTGCGGTACCATCTTTTTTAAGGAGTCATCTATATGAAGTGCCTGTAATTCTACACTGCTGTAAAAAAGCAAAGTACAAAGGTTCACTTCTTCAATAGTTGCCACAGGAATACCTTTAAAATAGACGGTGACCTGCTTCAATCTTAAAGAGAAAAGTCCTTCATGCATCTTTTCTTCATTAAGTTCTATCTCATGCTTGGCAAGCTCTTCTTCCAGCTTAAAATAAAACTCCTGCTTGGGCATAAGCATAAGTATGGCAAACCAAGTTAGCATGAAAACGATAAAACTCTTTTTTACCATTTGCATTTGAACTCCACATCGTAAGATGAATCTACTTTTTGAATTTGAAGCTTTTGTATCTCTACAGGTAAATTTAAAATCTTTGTCACCAAAGTGTTTAACTCTGCTGCCGTTAAACTTTTATAGCTGGCCGTAACCTTTTTACTTCTATTGCTCCATTTTACCTTGGATGCGGGGATAAGAGTCTGAAGTTTGTCTACCTTTTTATTGGTCTTTTTATCAGACCATATCTTTTTAAGGGCAATCACTTCTTTGATCTCTCCCACAGCATGCTTTGCTCCTGCCATAGTGTCGGACTGTGAAGAGACTTGTGCCATTTTGTAGCCATATCCACTCAACAGCAACACAAAAGCAACAAGCGCAATGAGCTCATTTTGATATCTTTTCCAAGTCATAATGCGCCTACTATCTTTAAATCATTGCTTCCTGCAGTCATGGAAGTATTGAGTTTGTTCTTTTTCGCTAATGCCTGAACACGTTTTGCTACCTGTGAATCTTTACAGGTAACCTGTACTTGATACTTCGTTTCATCTATCTCTAACGAAGTAAGGGTAACTCCTTTAAAGATCATGCCTGATACCGTTTTAATAATGTCTCGTTTTTTTCGCTCTACCGTATCGATCGTTTTATATTTTGCTACGATGCTGTCTCGTGTATATTTACTCTCTAAAGAAGGGTATGCCTCAAGTAGCTCTTGCATCTGGGCTTCTCCTGCTTGGGCATTATTGCTATAGCGCCATCCCTCAACAAAAAACATCAGAGCAAAAAGCGTGCAAATAGCTGCTAGCATCGAAGCTTGTTTCATACTAAGTACAGAACCATAAGCACCTTGAAGCGGAACACCTTTTTTAGGAGTGAAGCTATTGTCAAAAAACAGAGCAGGGCCTTCGTCTTGCGTTAAAGCGCCTCTTGGTACAACCACTACCATATGGTCCAAAGAGACCAATGCCTCATTTTCCCCCAACCATAGCGGTTTATCAAAAAGGTCTACTGCCTGTTGGGCAAAAAAGAGTTTAGAAACATTTTCCAAGGCAAAACCTTTGCTCTTTAAAAATGTCGTGATCATCTCTAGATCATACGCGAGAAAGACCCACTCCTCACCCTCTTTCCACACCATATACTCATACGGTTTACCTTCTGCAAGCAAACCATCAAAAAGAGATGGGGCAATTTTCTTAGCCTGATAGGTATAGTTGAGAGGTAATGCTTCTTTTTTCAGTGTGTAAAACTGCGGAGGCAACATCACATTCACATCTTCTGACAATGTCACTTGCTTCATAGAAGGATGTGCAAAAAGCAACTCTTTATTGTTTCCCAAAAAATTCAAAATATTTTGCCTCTCCCTGAATATATTCAAATCTAAATTTATATTGCTCTTCTGCAAGGGCATACCTTACGGAGCATTCTGTTGCTTCTAAAAATGTTTCACCAGCCAAAATACTTTTTCTTTGAGCATAATCTCCGCCATTTTGAGTTACAAAATCTTCCAGTGTCCCTTTGCCTATAAAAGATGCCCACTCTTCAACTGTTGAGATATCTATACCAAACAGATAAGAAAGTAGTTCGGGGGAACTGTATTCTGCATCTATTTTATCTGATTTAGGAGAAAAACTAAAATACTTTTTCCATGGAACAGCCCCTATCTGGGGATCATCTATCTCAAACTGGTAACGGCTTATGATCTCTGCAAATTGTTGATAAGATATAATACCGTTTTTTTGGTGAAGTCTGCTTTCCTCTTTTTGCACAGAGGTATACGTGCCACCGATCTCCGCAAGCAGCATCTCTTGCAGTCTTCCCGCATCTTCTATGTTATAGTCCTGGGCAAGCACTTCAAAAAGCTCTTGCGCTACGGTATACAATGCTAACTTCTTACTATCGTTCCCCAATCCCAGCCAATTAATATTGACGCCTTTTTGTAAAGGTTCACATTGTAGAACAAGTGAAAATTTATTATCTGGCGTATGCAATGGCAATGCCGTACTGTATAATACAGAAAAAAAATCTTTTTTATTTTTAAAGCCCTGAAATATATTTGTTATATTTGTATAGTATACATCTGCTTGTATAAGTGCTTTTGTATTGCTAGAATCTTTCTGGACTTCTTCAAAATAACTCAAAAGGACCATGGTCAACGCGATAATCACAGATAATACTGATAGCGTGATCAGAAGGGCAAAGCCTTGTCTGTGTTTTACAATGTTGCCGGTACTCTGGGTTTTATCCATCTAAAAGCTCGATTAAAGTAAAATTTGTACAACTGAATCAAAATATTATACCAAAGCAAACTAAAGGACATACATGAAACAAAATACGCCACTAAGAGCAGGTTTCTCTCTTATAGAATTACTTATCGTTATCGTTATCCTTGGGGGGCTTGTTGCTGTTGTGGCTCCGGGACTTATGGATGCTGCAGACGAAGCGAAAAGAGATACGGTATGTTTAAAGATGCACGACTTAGGGAAAAGGCTCGACATGTTTAAGCTTGACAACGGGAATTACCCTGAAACAGAAGAGGGGTTTGAAGCACTTTTAAGTAACCCAGATACTGACAAATACCCTAATTACCGTTCGACGCCTTACCTTAAAAAGCTCCCTAAAGACTCATGGAAAACACCTTTTGTCTACATAAGCAAAGGATCAGAATTTGAACTGATCTCTTTCGCTGCTGACAGAAAAGAGGGTGGAGAAGAGAGCAACAGAGACATCCTGTTCAGCGAATGTAACAGATAAGAACTCTCTATGTCCTATGTCAAGAGATATGAAGGTAGAAAAGGGTTCTCTCTCATAGAGCTTCTTATCGTTATACTTCTTGTCTCTATAGTCTATTTCATTGGATTTGAAGGAGTAGAGATAGGCAAGAAAAAACCAAAAGCACTCACACCCCTGAATCTTAAATCCAATATCCTCTCCTCAGAACTCTTTAATGGACAAGCCACACTCCTCTGCATCGATCAATGCCGTTCATGTTACCTCAGGCCTGATCTGTCTTCACCTTTTGAAGAGTATACAAGCCCTATAGATCTCAAGAATATACAGGCCTATACTATTGACAAACATGACTCGCTCACGCGTATCGAATATGGAAGATATCAAGATAAAAAGATCTGTTTGATCATGGACTTTTACCACAATGGAAGTTCCACCCAGATCATTTTAAAAAATGATAAAGAGAGTTATTTCCTGCCTGCTTTTTTTGGTGAACCTCAAGCGTTCTCTTCCCCTGAAGAGGCAAAAGAGTATTGGCTAAAAAACAGTACTGCAGTCTCTGACAGTGGAGAGTTCCATTGAAACAGTTACGCCCTGCTTTTACCATTATCGAGATCCTTATCTCTGTGATCATTATTTCCCTTGCCATTATCCCTGTACTTAAGATCCATACAGAGAATCATGAACAAATAGTCTATATCTCGGAAAGGAACAAACGCGCTTTGCAAGATTCTCTCTATTTAAGCAGCAATATTCTCCAACATCATCAAGACAATAAAACAGCCTATGAAGTTTTGGGGAGAAATTTTAAAATCAAAGAGCAGGAAAGCCGTGAAATTTTAAAGAAAAGCAGCAGAGATGTATTTATCCCTGAAGAGATTAAAATTATTCCTGGTCAAGCGCAAGGTGGGCCTGTTGCCGTCGTCAATGAAGTGATGTTAAAAGATAAACACTCCTCTAACTACTATCACTTTAGCCTGGAAGGTTTTTGATAAATAGTAAACCGTTTGAGACTCTGTTTAAGAAGATACAGCTAAAAAAGTTATAATACTTATAATCTACTGCAAGGACGTAAACACGGATGCTTTTTAAGTACAAAGGTTTTGACAAAACAGGTAAAAAAGTCAAAGGTACTGTTACGGCAAGTTCAGTAGAAGAAGCAGGGCAAAAACTTCGTACACAAAATATCTATCATGAGGGGCTTACCCCTACCAAAGAGTTTTCACTTGAAGCCTTTTCCCAACGTCAAATGCCTGGAGAGCTGCTTAGTACTTTTTCCAAAGAGCTCTCTTCTTACCTCAATTCAGGCATGACCATACTTACTGCCATTAAACTGCTCGAGAACCAACATGAGGGAGAAAAAAAATATGTCTCTTTTTTGAACTCCCTCAAAACAATGATCGATGAAGGGAAGTCTCTTTACCATGCACTCAATACCCAAAAAGTCTATGCACTACCAGAATTTTTTCTCCAAAGTCTCAATGTTGCAGGCCAGAGTGGGAAAATGGTTGAAGTCCTCACAAACATGGGAAACTTTTTCTCTGCCCAAAACAAGGTAAAAAAACAAGTGAAAGGGGCTATGACATACCCTGCCATCATTTTTATCGTTGCCATAGGTATGACCTCTTTTCTCATCGCTTTTGTGGTACCAAAAATTACAGCGATCTTTGAGGATACAGGCCAAGAGCTTCCTCCTATCACTCAATTTGTACTTGGGGTTAGTGACTTTTTGACCTCTCATTATGTTGCTATCATTGTAACTATCCTGCTTGTTGTCCTCACCTTTAAAATCACCTATGCTAAACTTGATACCTTTCATCGTATTGTGGATTCATTGTTACTCAAAATGCCTGTATTGGGCACACTAATACAGAACCATGAGCTGGGAAGATTTTCCTACATCCTCTCACTGATGCTAAGTTCAGGTGTTGCCTATGCGCAGGCTGTGCAACTTGCTAAAACGACTTTTGCAAACTATGGCCTTCGTGACCTCTTGGAGAAAGCATCCGTTAAAGTGCTTGAAGGGAATAAACTCTCTAACGCACTTCAAATGTCAAAAGGTGTAAAACTCAAACGTAATTTTATGCAGTCTTTAGCCTTGGGAGAAGAGTCCAGTGAAGTGGCACAAATTCTAGATAATACCTCTGCACTTTATGCCGAAGAGAATGAAGACAAACTCAAACTCCTCCTAGGTTTACTAGAGCCATTTATGATGCTCTTCATCGGTGTGGTTGTGGGCGTCATCGTTTCAGCGATGCTTCTTCCTATCTTTACTATGACACAAGGATTACAATAAAATGCCCCTTCTTAAAAAAGTTTCTCTCTTCACCCTTCTCACACTGGGCCAGCTGCACGCTGACATGATAGGGGGAGAAGTCTCTCTTGGTTTCTTCAATCATGATCCTAGCGGTAGCGCTTCGTACAGAAACAGTGATGCATCTCTTGAAGATACATTTGGTTTTAGTGAAGAGCAAGATATATTTTTGAAAGCCTATCTTGAACACCCTTTCCCTTTACTCCCTAATGTAAAGTTGGGATACACAACACTGTCACATGTTGGAAGCAGTAGTGTAGAAGACTTTTCATGGGGCGACAGCACCTATGATGGTCATATTGACAGCAGCTTGTCACTTGACATGACAGATGTGACACTCTATTATGAAGTGCTTGACAACTGGGTAGAAGTGGATGCAGGACTTACCCTAAGATACTTCAGCGGAGATATGGGCGTTAGTGCAGTTGGAGAATATGACAGCACAGATTTTTCAATCTGGGCTCCCCTGCTTTATGGCAAAGCCCGTTTTAATGTACCTATAACGGACCTCTCTTTCCAACTTGAAGCCAATGCCATCAGTTATTGGGATATGACTGCTTATGATTATGAATTATCTGCCCGTTATACCTTAGCTATGGGCATAGGTCTTGAAGCAGGCTACAAGTCATTTCATATAGACAGTGATGATTTGGTAGATGGTTTTCATGCAGACATGGACTTCTCCGGTCCTTACGCCGCAGCTATTTGGGACTTTTAATGGCTAAGCAACGTTTTAGAGATATCAAACAGGGGAAAGTCCAAGAAGGAACACCCAAAGTGAAATCCGTATCAGAGAATGATAATTATGCGTCCGTAGGGCTTAAAATAAAAGCTTTTTTGACCGATGCGTTCATGCTTCTCATGCCTATCATGTATGTTGTCTTTTATCTTGTCATGGAGGGTAGGGAAGATTTTGCTGAACATATGTTATTAGGCTGGTTCTACATACTTTTCCCCTTGGTCATCGTACAGACACTCTTTATTCATTTTACAGGACAAACACCTGGGTATCGTGCCTATAACATTACACTTATCGATGAAAACACCAAAAAGAAACCTTCTCTCTTTGTCATACTATTTAGAAATTTGGCTGCGATCCTTTCACTTTTTACCCTATTGGTTTGGGCACTGATGTTTTTTCGCAAAGATAACAAAACGTTACATGACCTCTTGTCTGCAACGGCTGTTGTAAACAAAAAATGAAACAAACTACCAACTTTCTTTCACCACTTTTAGGCGCGTACTACTTTTTTTACTTTGCCCTTGTAGGGGTCTATGTTATCTTCATGCCAAAAGTGTTACTTGATCTTGGATATGCTCCTTTGGATGTAGGTATTCTGTATGCAGCTGCTCCTTTCATGCGATTTTTACTGCCTTTTGTTTTTAGACACTTTCTCTCTTTAACACCTAAAGTTTACCTGCTCTCCCTGCTCTTTACCTTTATAGGCACCTTACTTTTTTTGGCCACAGTAAATGATTTTTGGGTCTATCTTGCAGCCAATCTTCTCTTTGGTGCAGCGATGGGTATCTCTCTTCCTTATGTTGAGACCATAGCCCTGGCTTCCTTGGCAAAACACCGCTATGGGAAAGTGAGGCTCTGGGGTTCTCTTGGTTTTGTGGGCATTGCACTCTGGTTGGGCAAAGTACTTGATTCTCCTTATGAGGCCCTTTATTATTTAAGTGTGATGGCATTTTTAACCCTTCTATTTGGTGCCATGCTCACCAAATATGATACGATCTCTCATTCTACCGCACAAGAAGATGCATCATTCTCCCTTTCCAAATATTGGGCGTTTTGGGTTTCTATCTTTTTAATGCAAGTAGGTTTTGGTGGTTTCTATAACTTCTTTACCATCTATGAAACGGCTCATGGAATTTCACTGGAAATGACAAGTTGGATGTGGAGTTTTGGTGTGATCTGTGAAATTTTTATGCTCTATTTCCAAGGGCCCCTGCTGCAAAGAAACTTACTTAATATCTTGCAGTTTGCCACACTTGTCACCGCACTTAGATGGATGATACTTTACCTTTTCCCCGACTCTGTACCGCTTACCTTTGCATCACAATCACTGCATGCCATCAGTTTTGCACTCTACCATACTGCAGCCATCACCTATGTCTTTTCACTTTATACGCAGAAAAAGCTTGCACAACAGTTTTTCCTTGGTATCGCATTTGGACTGGGGGGTTCAGTGGGTGCTGTACTCTCCGGTCAGATCTATGGAGAATATCTTTTCCTGGTTGAGTCCATCATCACCTTTATGGCATTTATTGTCTTACTGATACATCAAAAACGTAAAGAGAGTGTCCCTGCATGACAGAAACCACCCATGCCGTCATCTTTGCAGGGGGGAGAAGTTCTCGTATGGGAAGAGACAAGGCCTTGCTGCCTTTTGCTAACTACCCTACACTCACTGAATTTCAACAGGCTAAACTCAGTACTTTCTTTGACAAAGTATACATCTCGGCAAAAGAGAATAAATTTGATTTTGATTGTATGGTAATCAAAGATAACTATGCAGAGAACTCTCCTCTTGTGGGACTCATCTCTGTTTTTGAAACTTTGGGAGTAGAAGAGGTTTTTATTTTAAGTGTGGATGCACCCTTTGTCAACAAAGAGACCATACAAAAACTTTTGGAACATAATGAAAGCAGACTAGATGTGATTGTTGCACAAAGTCCAAGTGGTGTTCAGCCTCTTTGCGGGCTGTATAAAAAGTCTATCTTGCCTTTGGCCTATGTGCAATTAGAAAAAGACAACCACAGACTGGGTGATCTTTTACGTCTTGCAAATACCCTTTTCGTGAAATTTGATGAAGATATCCCTTTTACAAACCTCAATCATCCAGAAGAGTATCAAAAAGCCCTTAGGAATCTTGAGAACTCTTGATGGCTAGAGATGTTTCACCTTCTATCATTTGCGTCATCAGTTTTCGAGAGAAGAAAACAAACTTTTCAAACAATACACTATGATACTTGTCTTTATGATAGATCATCAGGAAATCTCTTTTACATTCAAAGTTTTTTACAGGAACTTTATACAGTTTCCCTTCCTCGATTTCACTTTTAACTGAGATTTTAGAAATGCAGGTCAGACATTCACGGTTCATCAAAATACTTTTAATAGACTCCGTATGTCCAAGCTCCAAGAAAATATTTAAATCATCTACTTTCTCTTTAATATACTCTAAAAAGACTTCTCTTGTACCCGAACCTTCTTCTCTAAGAACCCATCTTTTTTGCTCAAGTTCATCTATAGTGCATGGTGTACAGAGACTCTTATCGGCTGTCACAACAACCAGTTCATCGACTCCTATTTTCTCTTTGACTATATCTGAACCCTGAACAAATCCTTCAACAAAGCCGATATCGATCGTTCCTGCTTTGATCATCTCTGCAATCTCTTTGGTATTACCCTCTTTCAGCGTAATTTTAACATCAGGGTAAGCACTCATGTAGTTACAGATAATGGCAGGCATCAAGTAATCTACAATGGTTGTACTTGCACCTACACGGATCATTCCTTTGTTTTCTGAATTCTTAAATTCATACTCAATATCTGAAAGCTTTTTAAAAATAGGATCTATCTCTTTATAAAACGCGCGTCCTACTTCATTGAGTACAAGTTTTTTATTGATTCGGTCAAACACCGGTCGACCCAAGATATTTTCCAATTCTTTAATAGACATAGAGATGGCTGATTGACTTAGCTTCATCTCTTTAGCAACATTCGTCAAATGCCCGGAGACTACAACATTTAAGAAGATTTGCATTTGCCTAAGTGTTAATTTCATATTTTCTCTCTTATGTTAAAATAGATTTTCATCATATATTTCATTATTAAATCAATGGATAGTTCGTAAATTATATCAAAATTATAGTAGAATTTTCAAAATGTTATCAATTATATTGAATAAAAGGATTCTTATGGCGTTTTCTCCACAAAAACGAAAAGGTACACTGAGTGGTATTTTGTTTGTTGCTATCTTTTCTGCAGCGGCAACATTTATCGCAGGATTACCTCCCGTTCAGTCACTAGGGCTTTCTCCACTTGTTATCGGTATCGTTATGGGTATTTTTTATGCAAATACTTTACATAATCAAACCCCAGAAGAATGGCAAAGCGGTATCACATTTTCTGCAAAAAAGATACTTCGTTTTGCTATCGTATTTTATGGTTTTAGAATCACTTTTCAACAGATAGCTGAAGTAGGTATGGATGGGTTCCTTGTCTCTTTGGTGATGCTTACAAGTACCCTTATACTTGGCTCATGGTTAGGCTACAAGGTCTTTGGTATGGAAAAAGACACATCAATACTCACTGCATCCGGTGCAGCAGTTTGTGGTGCTGCGGCCGTATTGGCAACAGAACCTGTGCTTAAATCCGAAGAGTATAAAACAGCTATTGCCGTCTCTATGGTTGTTCTTTTTGGAACTATCTCTATGTTTCTCTACCCCGTCCTTTACACAACTATTTTTGAAAATGCTAGCGGATTTTTACATATGACTGCTAGAGAATTTGGTATCTATGTAGGGGGTACTATCCACGAGGTTGCGCAAGTTGTTGCCGTACCTGCTTCTGTGCCTAATGCTCCAGAAGAAATGGCCAATGCTGCTGTTATCGTTAAAATGACACGTGTTATCATGATAGCTCCTATGCTTATAGTATTGGGACTGTACCTAGCCTATACTGCAAAAAAAGAAGGTGGAGAAACCAACGGTAAAATGAAGCTTGTCATTCCTTGGTTTGCCGTTTATTTCATAGGTGTTGCTGGATTTAATTCTTTACATCTTGTGCCACAGAACATTGTAGATATTATTAATCAAATCGATACATTCTTGCTTACAATGGCAATGACAGCTTTGGGTATGGGTACAGTCTTTGCCAAATTCAAAGGCTTAGGTCTAGCACCTGTCTATACTGCAACTGCAATGTTTGCATGGCTGGTTGTAGGTGGTTTTGTCGTAACAAAACTGGTTTGTGCATAAAAAGATATAGGGCGGAGTGAGGAGACTCCTGCCTATGAAAATAGGAACTATCTCCGTCTGTAACTCAGCGCTTCTATATAGTTTGTGAGCAACGGAACGAAGCCATTTATTCAAAGATTCAGTAAACTAAAAGAGCTATCTTCTTCGGTAGCTTAGTGCTTCTAAAATATCTGATTTTTCGATCATTTCATGTGTATTTAGATCTGCGATTGTTCTACCAATTTTTTTCACCGATGCGATACTTCTATGTGAAAGTCCGAATTTACTGATGGCATTTTCTAAAATATGACTTGCATTACTGTCTAAAAGACAATAGATCTCTATCTCCTCTTCTGTCAACTTTCCATTGAGTCTACTCTGTCCTCTATGTTTTTGTATTTTAAATGCATTAAGTACCTCCTGATGCATTTGTGCAGAGCTGATATCTCCTTTATCCATGCTATTGACTTCTTGCATCACCACAAAAAGGTCTATACGGTCTAGAAAAGGATCGGAGAGTTTGTTCTGGTAACGCTTTATCTCTACTTCACTGCATCTGCAAGATTTGATCTTTGAGAGAAGATTACCGCAAGGACAAGGGTTTTGTGCTGCCACGAACATAATATCGGCTTCGTATTCAATCTTGGCATTAACCCTTGCTATATGTACTTTTTTGTCTTGCAGTGGTTCCCTAAGGGCTTCAAGTACTGCTTTGGAAAAGTGAGGAAGTTCGTCAAAGAATAGTATCCCTTTATGTGCCAAAGCTACCTCTCCTATCTTGGATACAGATGATCCACCGCCAAAAATAGATGCAGAGGTGGCAGTGTGATGAGGAGATCTTATGGGACGCAACGCTGAAAAGTTTGGTGTTACTCCATCCAAAAACTGATGTTTTGCAATCGAAAGTATCTCTTCTTCAAACAGTGGAGGCAAGATATCTTTAATACGTTTGGCTATCATGCTCTTTCCGCATCCAGGGTTTCCTTCCATCAAAAAGTTATGCATTCCTGCCGCTGCAATGAGGGAAGCTCTTTTGGCTACAGACTGTCCTTTTACCTCTTTAAAATCACTCTCATATTTTCGTTCAAAATAGTATGGTGTCTCTTTCACTGTAAAACTTTCAGACTCGTAAGAAAATGCCTGTACATTTGCTTTGAAGTTCTTACTCTTGAGTATCTCTATAGCTTCACTTAATGACTCTACAGCAATAAAATCTACCCCGGAGATATGACTCAGATAGGTAATGGCCTCCTTGGGTACAATGGCTCGTTTAATGCGCCCCTGCTCTTTAAGCGATAAGACTAGAGGAAAAAGTATGGAACTTGTTTTCACCTTACCGTCTAATCCCAGTTCACCAAACACAAAAAGTCCTTCTTCATCTATTACAGTTTTATGCATAGCGATCAACAATGCCATAGCCAAGTCTAAGTGCGTACCAGACTTCTTTAAATCCGATGGACTCAGATTGACTGTTATTTTGAGTGGAGGAAAAACAAAATCATTGGTAAGCAGTGCTAACTTTGTTCTCTCTTTTGCTTCTTGAATGTCACTGCTGGCTAAACCTACCACAGCAAAACCAGGAAGTCCCTTGGTAAATGTGGCTTCTACTTCTATCACTTGTGCATTGACCCCTTCAAGTGTAGCGCAGGTAAGTCTATTCACAATTGACTCTTTTTTTTGTTTTTGTCTCACAGGTATCTGTTCTTTGTTGGGTGGTATACCACTATTTATTTGTGCATTCATAGAGCCATTATGCTAGAAATTTGGGAAAAAGGTTAAAAGTATGTCAAATTGTAATATAATAGATTATAATATAAGTATCATTATAAAAAGGACCCAGCCCATGGATCATATTGAACAAGCAATGAAGCGTGCAAGAGCCAGTAACTGCAAGGGTGATACAATTTTTCTTCAAGCACTTGAAGAAGTTTTCAACTCCATAAGACCTCTTATAGAAAAACATCCCGAATATATAGACCATAATATTCTCGATCGTATTATTGTTCCTAACAGAGCCATATTCTTTAAAATAGAGTGGATGGATGATAAAAATATAGTCCATGTCAATCAAGGATATAGAATCCAATTTAACAATGCATTGGGACCCTACAAAGGCGGTGTACGTTTTCATCCTAGTGTAACTCCGGATATCTTAAAATTTCTTGCTTTTGAACAAATCTTTAAGAATGCCATTACTGGACTGCATATAGGCGGGGCAAAAGGTGGGGCAGATTTTGATCCCAAAGCAAAAAGTGATAGAGAGATCATGAAATTTTGCCAAGCTTTTATGTCTTCTTTTTATAACAGTTTAGGTGCAGATATAGATGTACTTGGGGGAGATATAGGCGTAGGTGCAAGAGAAGTGGGTTATCTGTTTGGACAATACAAACAACTTACCAATTCGTATCACAGTATTATTACCTCCAAGCCTCTTTCATTGGGTGGAAGTTTAGGACGGGACTCAGCAACAGGATATGGACTGATCTACTTTACACAAACTCTCTTGGAAGATCGAGGGGAGACACTTAAAGGCAAGATATGTACCATTAGCGGTAGTGGTAATGTTGCTATCCATGCGATAGAAAAACTCTATGATCTTGGTGCAATACCTGTGACTTGTTCTGATTCCAAAGGTGCTATTCATGATAGCAATGGTATTGATCTTGCACTGTTAAAAGATTTAAAACTAAAAAGAAGAGCTTCTTTAGAATACTACGCACTAGAGAAGAAGAGTGCTACCTATGTGAAAAGAGAGAACTATGCGGGAGTTAGCAATTATGTATGGGAAATCCCATGCTTTGCCGCATTTCCTTGTGCAACGCAAAATGAATTAGGAAAAGAGTGCGCACTAAAACTCATAGAGAATGATGTTAAAATTGTTGCAGAGGGCGCCAATATGCCTACCACAAAACTAGGAGTGGAACTCTTTAATAAACATAAGATTATCTTTGCTCCGGGGAAAGCTGCAAATGCAGGTGGTGTTGCCGTTAGTGTCTTAGAAATGAGTCAAAACAACTCTCTCAACTACTTCAGCGAGGAAAGAGTAGATGAAAAACTTCAAACTATCATGTCTCAAATCTATAAGGATATCAAAAAGACTTGTGATGATTATTGTTTAGAATTGGATTTGGTATCAGCGGCAAATATCTTAGGATTTAAGCGTGTTGCAAATGCGATGATTGCACAAGGAGTGTAATCTTCTTACAAAATGGGAAGATAGATCTAAAAGAATCAAAAATAATAAGATTGAACTGCTTATGCCTCTTTTAGTCTTCGTTTCCATTCTTTTTCAAATTTTTTTCTTTTCATATAAGAGAGTTTTTCGATAAATACTTTGCCGTCCAAGTGATCCATCTCATGCTGAATGGCGATTGCAAGAAAGTCGTCATCTTCTATGGTATGTTTCTTCCCTTCTCTATCACAATACTCTACTTTAACATGTTTGGCACGTTCTACTTCTTCGTAAACACCCGGGATAGAGAGGCAACCCTCTTGAAATTTTTCTGAACCATCTTTTTCAATGATAACGGGGTTTATCATCTCTAAAGTATTTTCTTTAGGCTGATCATGTTCACTGTCTGCATCTTCTAAGGGAATGTTAATGATCAGTGCTCTTAGCTCAACGCCTACCTGAATAGCTGCGAGTCCTACACCGTTACGGACACGCATCGTCTCATACATATCATCCAAAAGATCGTGCAAAGCACCATTAAAAGACTCTACCTCTTTTGACATAAGCTTAAGTCTTTTGTCCGGATATACTACTATTTCTCTAACCATGCACAGTCTCTATTATATAAAACTTTTTGTGAGTACTTTGTCAATAAGACCGTATTCTAATGCTTCTCTAGATGACATAAAGTTATCTCTCTCTGTATCTTTTTCTATACGTTTTGCTGTTTTACCCGTTTGTACAGCCAAGATATCATTGAGCGTGTCTTTAAGTCTCTGAATCTCTTGTGCCTGTATCTGGATATCTGTTGACTGTCCCTGTGCACCACCTGAAGGCTGGTGAATCATAATACGTGCATGCGGCAGAGCATAACGTTTACCTTTTGTCCCAGAAGCAAGCAAGAAAGCACCCATAGATGCCGCTTGACCTATACAGATCGTTACAATGTCCGGCTTGATGTAATTCATCGTATCGAACATAGAAAGTCCAGAAGTGATCACACCACCTGGGGAGTTAATGTAAAAGTAAATATCTTTATCCGGGTCTTGTGCTTCAAGAAAAAGAAGTTGTGCTACAACAGTAGAAGCTACTTGGTCATTTACTTCACCACTTAGCATAATGATACGATCTTTAAGTAATCGTGAATAGATATCGTAAGATCTCTCACCTCTACCGGTTTGTTCTACAACGTATGGAATATAGCTCATTTTTTGCCTTTAATAATATATAGTTAAATAGATCTTTTTATCAACTCAACTATACACTCTATAGGTTAATAGCACAAATAACAACTTTCGTTGTTATTTGTTTGCTTGTTTTATTTATCTAAACCTAACATTTTACCAAAGAGTTTGTCTTCGATCATACCCATTTTAACTGCAGGAAGAAGATTGTTGTCCTGGTAGTACTTGATCACTTCTTGTGGATCTTGACCACTCATCATCGCTTCGTAGTAGATCGCCTGTGATACTTCTTGATCATCTACAGCTACTTCTTCTTTCTTAGCCAATGCATCTACAATAAATGTAGCTTTTACACTTGCTACTGCATCTGCTCTTACTTCTTCACGAAGTGCTTCAACTTTTTCAGGGTTATCTTTGAAAGAGTTAAGCTCATCTTCACTCATCTCTCTTGCTTTTGCATTGATCTTTGCATCGATCTCTTGCTCAACAATATTGTTTGGTAATGCAAAATCAAATTTAGCAACCAATGCTTCAACCAATTTTGGTTTGAGGTCTTCATTGTATATTTTTGAAATTTCAGCTGACTCAATCTGTGTTTTTACTTTTTCAGTCAATAGCTCAAGTGTTGCATTCTCTTCACCTTGAAGAAGTTTTTGTGCTAACTCATCATTAAGCTCTGCAGGTACTTGCTCTTGGATCTCGTGAAGTGTTACTTTGAATTCTGCTTCTTTACCAGCAAGATCAGCTGACTGATAATCTACCGGGAAAGTCACTGTAACTGTTTTTTCTTCATCATACTTCATACCGATGATCTGCTCTTCAAAT
This sequence comes from Sulfurovum sp., assembly GCA_023955225.1. Lineage (GTDB taxonomy): Bacteria > Campylobacterota > Campylobacteria > Campylobacterales > Sulfurovaceae > Sulfurovum. Next base: position 25,778 of record JAGSGJ010000010.1, on the reverse strand, counting down.
CCTGGAATGAATTGTCCTGAACCGATCTTAAGACTGAACTTCTCAGCTTTACCACCATCAAATGCTACACCGTCAACAAAACCGTCAAAGTCGATAACAACCATATCGCCATCTCTTACCATACGTTTTCTTTTGATCTTTTCAAAAGGTGACTGCTGTGATGCGATCTCAGCAAGTTTTTCTTCGATCTCTTTGTCTGATGCTGCTGGTCTGTCAAAGGCAGGAAGTACATCCATGTGGCCTTCTGCTTCAAATGCCGGTCTAGTAGAAACTTCTACTTCAACGTCAATACCAGAATCTTTTTTATCATACTTTTTAAATGTAGGTTGACCAAGAATATCAGCCGGGTTAATCCCTGCTTCTTTAATACCTGCATCAATAAGATCTTTAAGTACTTCACCTTCAGCATCTTGTGCAAGTTTGTCACCATGCATTTGTTTCACTACGTGTGCAGGTACTTTACCTTTTCTAAATCCATCAACTTTCATCTCTTTACCAGCTTGAACAGCCATCTTGTTAATGTTTGCTTCAACAGCACTGTTTTCTATAGTACCACTTACGATCACATTTGCGTCATCTACTTTTTTTACTGTAACTTTCACTACAATCCTTTATATATAATTACGTGATTTTATCTAAATAATGTTGAAATACCAATAAGCATTAAAATAATAGGGGAGAAGGAGTTGGGAAAAGGCTATCCAAAGTAACTCTGGATAGCTAAGGGATCACGCTATTTGTATGTTCTTTTAATATCTTTTTCTATCTCACCTGGGGCAGAGGCTATTTTCATAAATTCTCCCATACTTAAAAGAGGCAAAGAAACTGCCAAGTAATATTTAGGAGCAAGTATCACTGCTTTACCGTCTTTGATCATACTTTTGTATGGCAAAATAAGGGCATTGTGTCCTGCATCAATTTTAAGAAGAAATTTATTTGTTCTTCTTACCAAATTATGTCCAACAAGTGTTGCCCCATTTGGGAGCTTAAGACTGTAAGCTACATATTTGTTGTCTTTGAGCTTAGTTACCAAGTCCGCACCTTCACCTACAGTAGTTGTCTCATCTACATAAGGCATACCCATCATAAAATGATATTTAGGAAGTTTAGCGAGTTTAAACTCATCTGCTACCGTATGAAGACCACCAAGCGCTTTTTGAAGCGACTTCAATGTTCCGGCAAACTGACCATATTTAAACTTATCTTGAAGGTATGCTGCTCCAAAGTATGATGGATTTTGTATACGTACTTCTTTTTCATTTACAAGTACATTCAGTGCTGCCAACCAAGAGTTTGTCTTTTTTAATTCTTTGTTGGTAACTGTAATAACCGTCGAACCTTTGATCGGTGCTGTTTTCGCCAAAATAGAAAAACCATTGGCTTTCAATTTTGATTCCACTGCGCTTGCACTTTGTGCTTTCGCTGCGTAATACGTACTAAGTACTGCTGGTGCAGGAGCACCTATATCCAATTTGGTACTTTCAGCTTGTGCACTTACTTGTACCGTAGCTAATGCCAATACAAACGCCAATAACATTTTAATCAATTTCATCTATCTTCCTTTTTTAGTTTTTTAATCTATCTTGCTTCAACTTGCTTGATTAGTCTTTACCTAATGTTACGACTTCGAAGCCCATCTCTTTAAATGTGTCAACCACTTCTGCATCGATCGCTCTCATATAATCAATACGTTTTTGGTCTTTAAAGTTCAATGCATTGATCCAGTTGTCTACAGATGCATACCCTACGTGAAGTTCATTGGTCCCTTTAGGGATGTAGAAATACACTGAACATGGTGCGAACATACCTGCTTCAGGAATACCTCTGTTGAAAATAGAGTTTGAGAATTCAAAGTGACAAAGCATAGAAACCCAGTATGCATCATATTTATCAAACGCTAACTCCATATCAGCATATTCAAATTTAAAATCAATAAACCCTGCAATGATAAAGTTATGTGTAGAAAAACGTCCGTCATGATCCATTACAAAATCTTCAACAAATGTTTCCATGTCATCCGGTTTTTCAAACTTTTTCACCATTCTAGTAAGTCCATTTTTTGGAAGCGGCTTTGTATGCTCAAATTTTTGTGACAATGTAGGTTTCATCTCTTTTTCCATCAATGTATCAAAAGAACCTACCATATCTGTAAATGCTTTTCTTGAATCCGCATCTTTCTCTCCAATGATGTCCAACATCGTATCTGGAGCAAGGTGTCCATACCATGTATTATCATCTTTTGCACTATCAAGTATTTTGTACCCAAAGAAGTTATACGGAGCATAGGCACCAAAATCCGGATTTTTAAGTAAAAGCGGTCTAAGCGCTTCTTTGTTTACAAGTCCAAAGAAAGAGATCATCTCTAAATTCTTCTCTTTAAACTTATTGAAATAATGCACTTGGATATTTTTGTTCGCTGCCACTGTAGAGTAACCAATCGTATCTAACTTTTTGATCAACCCGTCTAACTCTGCTATTTTATTACCTTCAGAACCCTTAAGCTCTGCAGTTAACTTCACTTCTGCCATGTTTGAATGTACGTCAGCTTGCGCTACCCCTACAATCATCAAAAACGCTAGTATTATCTTGTTCAATCTCATTTAAACTCCTTATATTGTTAAATAGTATTTCTTATGATAATGAAAATTGTATTAATAAGTGTTTAACCATTAAGTAAACTATTATCCTTCTCATTTTGAAAACATTATAGTCCTATAATTAAGTTATAATCCAATCATGTATAAACAAACCCATCAAAACATCCAAGACTGGTACCAACAAAATGGACGACTGGACTTGCCCTGGCGTAACACTGATGAAACGTATTACATCTACCTCTCTGAAGTGATGCTTCAGCAAACACAAGTTAAAACCGTGTTGGAACGCTACTATATTCCTTTTATTGAACGTTTTCCTACACTTAAAAGTTTGGGAGAGGCACCTCTGGATGATGTCTTGAAAATGTGGGAAGGACTTGGCTACTACAATCGTGCCAAAAATTTACATAAGACCGCTACACTTGTAGATACCCTTCCACGTGACATAGAGGAACTCATTAAACTTCCCGGTATTGGGAAAAACACAGCCCATGCAGTCGCAGCCTTTGCCTTTAACCAATCTGTTCCCATTATGGAAGCCAATGTTAAGCGTATACTTTGCCGTTTACATCAACTCAGCACACCCAATGATAAAAAACTTTGGGCGATTGCTTACGACTTGGTAGACAAAGTCAATCCTTTTGACTATAACCAAGCGATGATGGATATAGGGGCAACCATCTGTGTACCTAGAAATCCAAAGTGTGAGATCTGTCCCCTTCATGACATTTGCAAAGGAAAAGAGGAGCCTACTCTTTATCCTACAAAAAAGAAACGTGTGGTGCCAACCAGAGAACAAAATATTCTTGTCCATGTCTATGATGATAAACTCTCACTTACACAGAGAAAAGGCAAATTCTTGCATGGTCTTTGGGGATTTGAAAGTGTAGAAACTCCACTTTGTGCTGCTGCGTATATAGGTGAAGTGAATCATGCTTATACACACTTCAAACTCATCTGTAAAGTCTATGTCTATTATGAAAACCGTCCTGAACAGTTGGATTACTTTAGTGAAAGAGAGATACAGAAACTCGCCATCTCAAAAGTGGATGAAAAAATAGTTAAATTGTTCAGCCAAATAGATCTATAACGGGTATGAATTTATTTGGGTTTAGCTACAATGTGAAAAATATCTATATTAGGTTAATACGATGAATAAAGAAGAAGAATTTGAACAAGCGGTAACCAAAGTCCTTGAACTTTTAGGAGAAGACCCTACACGTGAGGGTTTACTTAAAACACCTACCCGTGTTGCCAAAGCCCTAAAGTTTCTCACAGAAGGGTATGATCAAGACCCCAAAGAGATACTCAACCAGGCACTCTTTAGCACAAGTAATGACGAAATGGTACTGGTACGTGACATCGAGTTTTACTCTATGTGCGAACATCACATGCTTCCTATTATAGGACGTGCACATGTAGCATACATACCTGACGGTAAAGTTGTAGGTCTTTCCAAAATTCCTCGTATCGTCAATGTTTATGCCAGACGTTTACAGATACAAGAGCAGATGACCGAACAGATAGCAGATGCCATTTTAGAGACTATTCAACCTAAAGGAGTAGCCGTAGTAGTTCATGCGCGTCATATGTGTATGGAGATGAGAGGTGTTCAAAAGATCAACTCAACGACAGTAAGTTCTGCACTTCGTGGTCTCTTCAAGAGTGATGAACGCACAAGAAGTGAATTTTATAACCTTATCAACACCCCTACCCCTTCAAATTTTTAAACCAAAACGGACAATGTCCGTATTTGGTTCTTGTTTATTGCATATAAATTCTATAAGATATCCCTATTTACACTCTCTCTTTGACATAAATCAAGTAAAAATAGTCTAATCCGGAGTATAACTGTCCTCTTTAAGTTAGAATTTTATGTTAATTTAAGAATAACAGCGTATTATGCTTAAAACTAATTAGGACTAAATTAGTCTTAATTAAAATGAGTATCGTTATAAATAAAAAAAATTAAATTGAATGGGATTTTGTTCTATTCAAAGGAGAAAGCTAATGAAGGTCTATCTAGACAATAATGCAACAACTATCGTTGACCCTCTGGTCTTCACTGAGATGGAACCTTATTTTGTACAAAGGTATGGCAATCCAAACTCATTACACGTATTTGCGAGTGATACACACCCGGGTATAAAAACCGGTATGGAAAAGATCTATGCGGGTATCCATTCTCCTAGAGAAGATTCTGTTATCATCACTTCTTGTGCAACAGAGAGTAATAACTGGGTATTAAAAAGTATCTATTTTGAATACATTTTAACAGGTAAAAAAAATCACATCATTATCTCAGAAGTGGAACACCCTTCTATCATTGCAACTGCAAGATTTTTAGAGAGTATGGGATGTAAAGTCACTTACCTTCCTATCAACCATGAAGGACTTATAGATGCACAGACGGTAGAAGACAGCATTACTGACAAAACCGCTCTTGTATCTGTTATGTGGGCGAACAATGAAACAGGTGCCATTTTCCCGGTACAAGAGATAGGTAACATCTGTGAAAAGCACAATGTACTTTTCCACACAGATGCGGTACAAGCCATAGGTAAAACTCCTGTAGATGTACAATCATTTAATGTTGACTACCTTACATTCTCAGCACATAAGTTCCATGGACCTAAAGGTGTAGGTGCCTTGTATATGAAAAAAGGTAAAGAACTTATGCCTCTGCTTCATGGTGGTGCACAAATGGGTGGATACCGTTCAGGTACACTCAATGTTGCTGGTATCGTAGGTATGGGTAAAGCAATGGAACAAGCTATCGATGCACTTGACTTTGAAATGTCAGAGATCAGAGAGATGAGAGATAATTTTGAAGATGAACTCCTCAAAATAGAAGATACATTTGTTGTAACACCAAGAAACAAAAGAACACCAAACACGATCCTCATTTCATTTAGAGGTATCGAAGGTGAATCAATGTTATGGGATCTTAACCGTTCAGGTATCGGTGCGAGTACAGGTTCTGCTTGTGCAAGTGAAGACTTGGAAGCAAACTCGGTTATGGAAGCCATCGGTGCAGCAGAAGACCTGGCACATACTGCCATCCGTTTTTCACTGAGCCGTTATACCACACAAGATGAGTTAGACTACACACTTAACGTAGTTAATGCAGCCGTTTTAAGACTTAGAGGAATCTCAAGTTCATACGCATACGCACCAGAAGGTCATGAGAGTGGATTAGACTCTCATCACCATTAATAGATAGAATAATAAAGGATATATTATGGGAATAGATAGTTTAGTAGGCGGTACCATCTGGGATGAGTACAGCGATAAAGTAACAAATTTAATGAACAACCCACAGAATATGGGTGAGATCACAGAAGAAAAAGCTAAAGAAATGGGTGCTAAACTCATCGTTGCTGACTTTGGTGCAGAGAGTTGTGGAGATGCCGTAAGACTTTACTGGGCAGTTGATCCTAAAACAGACAAAATTCTTTCATCTAAATTTAAAAGTTTTGGTTGTGGTACGGCTATTGCATCTTCAGACACTATGGCTGAACTTTGTAAAGACAAAACAGTGGATGAAGCTGTAAAGATCACAAACATCGATGTTGAAATGGCTATGCGTGATGATGCAGACACTCCTGCAGTACCACCACAAAAAATGCACTGTTCTGTTATGGCTTATGATGTTATAAAAAAAGCTGCAGCACAGTACAAAGGTGTAGATATGGAGAGCTTCGAAGAAGAAGTAATCGTATGTGAATGTGCACGTATCACACTTTCTACACTTCAAGAAGTGATCCGTCTTAACGACCTTACTACTGTTGAACAAATAACAGACTATACTAAAGCGGGTGCATTTTGTAAATCATGTATCAAGCCTGGTGGACACGAAGCGAAAGATGTGTATCTTGTAGACTTGTTAGAAGAACATGAAAAAGAAAAAATGGCTGCTGGTGCAACACTTGGTAATGCTGCCAGTGCTGGTGCTGGTGCTGATTTTGCACAAATGACTATCGTTCAACGTATCAAAGCGGTGGATAAAGTTGTAGATGAGCATATTAGACAAATGCTTATCATGGATGGTGGTGATATGGAAATACTTGACATCAAAGAAAACGGTGTAAACTTTGACATTTATATCCGTTACTTAGGTGCTTGTTCTGGTTGTGCAAGTTCAAGTACAGGTACACTTTTCGCTATAGAGAACATTTTAAAAGAAAAACTAGACGAAAATATCAGAGTTTTACCTATCTAATCTTTATAAGCCTATGATTTAACAAACATAGGCTTATTTCTCTCCCCAAGCAATAATGATTAAAAAATCATCAATATAATGTTTATTTTTTCTAAATACTCGGTTATACTACCTTATCCATCACACAAAATGGATCAATAGCTATTAAAACAGATACTCAACTTTACAATAATTTTTTATTGTAATCCTCCTTTGAATACACTTATCTGTTTTAATACTATTAAATTCACACTTTTTTCTGTAGCAAAACCTTCTCCACCATCAACTGCAAAGTAACCTTTCCTCTAAAATGATTTTCATTCACTGTATAAATCACATCCACTTTAGAACCAACCTCGTAGACTTCACGTGTTTTAAACTGTACACCTGCCATGACTATACCTTCTTGGGCAAAAGAGAAGCGTAAGTGTTCACCTTCTTTTCCCATAGTGTCTGCCTGGAGGATTTCTATATTTGTAGAGATGAACTTTGGGGTGGGGTTTCCTTGTCCGTAGGGCTCAAATATTTTCACTAAAGTCGTGAGGTCAAAAGAGATGTCTTTGAAGTGTAGTTTTCCTACGATATCTGGATCAATCACTTCTTTGACATAGCCGCCTGATAGGAAGTTTTTTTGAAGTTGTTCTTTAAAGGCTTCTAAGCTCTCTTTTTTCATAGAAAGGCCAATGGCTGCCTGGTGTCCTCCAAACTTATCTAAGTGCCCCCTACAGCCACTTACAATGCCAAACAAGTCACACTCTCCAAAACTCCGTCCACTTCCTTTAAGTACACCCTCTTCACTCTGAGAAAGTATGATACAGGGTTTTTCATGTTGACGTGCCACGCGTGCAGCCACAATGCCCACCACACCCTCATGCCAGTACACTCCACCTACCACAATCACTTCATCGTTGGGGTTCACTTGTAGCATAGCTTTTTCTGTGATGTCCTGTTCTGTAGCTTTTCTAAGCGTATTAAACTCTTTGAGTCTTTCCAATCTTACTCTTGCATCATAGATATTGGTTGAAGCTAAAAAATCTACAGCATAGGATGCATCTTCCATGCGTCCTGCACTGTTAAGTAACGGTGCCAGGAAAAAACCTATATCATCCGCATTAAGACTCTCTTTCCCGCTATGTTCTAAAAAAGCTTTTATAGCAGGTTTACTACTCTTATTAAGTGCTTTTATGCCCGCTTCAACCATCGCTCTATTTATATGTTGTAATGGCATCATATCTGCAATGATGGCAATAGCCACAAGTTCCATATAAGACATCATGTTCATTTTAATTTTTAATGCATTTTTAAGTGATGCAATGAGATACCAGGCAATTTGTGCCCCACAGACATCAGAGTAAGGGAAAGTACATTCCTCTTGTTTTTGATCTATTATGGCAAAACACTCTGGTACTTCCGGAGCTAAAAGATGATGGTCTGTAATAATAAGTTCTATCCCCTCTTCTTTACAAAGTTTAGCTGCATAAACAGCAGAAATACCGTTATCTACTGTAATTGCCAAATCTGTACCAAGTATACGGGGTATAATATTGGCTGAGAGTCCATAGCCATCTCTAAAACGGTTAGGTATGATCCATTCAATAGGATAATTAATTTCATCGAAAAAAAGTTTCATCAAAGTTGTAGAGGTCACACCATCTACATCATAATCACCGATAATGGTTATTTTTTCTTTATTTTGAATGGCATAAACGATGCGTTCTGTCGCTTTATCCATATCTTTAAATGAGGAAGGTTGAGGGAGATCACGCAAAGAGAGGAAACCCTCTTCAAAGCGCTCGGTCAAAAGTAATTTTAACCCTGTAAGCGTTAATGGCTTAACCATCTATTTTTTATATTGAATTGCTGCGTTCACAAAAGCTAAAATAGATGGATTTGGATTTTGAAGTCTAGAAGTAAATTCCGGATGAAATTGTACACCTAGGAACCAAGGATGATCTTTCACTTCTACTGCTTCGATCAGTCCATGAGATTCACCGGTAATATCCATACCATTGGCTTCTAATGCTTCTCTGTATTTAGGGTTTGCTTCATAACGGTGTCTATGTCTTTCAAAAATGATAGGTGCATCATAAGCAGCTCTAAGATTTGAACCTTCTTTTGTTTCACATTCGTACTCACCAAGACGCATGGTTCCACCCATTGGAGATGTAGTAGTTCTCACTTGTTTAGAACCACTCGCATCTATAAATTCATCAATCAGATAAATCATAGGATTAGCAGCGTTTGCATCAAATTCTACAGAATTTGCATCTTCAAGTCCAAGCACATTACGACCAAATTCAATCATAGAAAGCTGCATACCCAGACAAATACCTAAAAATGGTATTTTGTTTTCTCTTGCATATTGAATTGCTTGAATTTTACCTTCAACACCACGTTCACCAAAACCGCCTGCAACCAAAATACCATCACAATCATTCAAATATTTTTGTGCACCATCATCTTCTACTTTCTCAGAGTCAACCCATTTAATGTTAACTTTATGATCTAAGTGTGCACCTGCATGGATAAGTGCTTCGGTTAGTGATTTGTAAGACTCTTTTAAATCTAAGTATTTACCAACAAAGGCGATTTTAGTTTCAGCACTTGGCATAATGATTTTATGTACCAGGTCTGCCCATTCATCCATTTTAGGTTGACAATTTTCAAGATCTAATTGTTTACAAATAGGTGTTAACATATCTTGTTTTAAAAAGTTCAACGGCACTTCATAAATAGTAGGTGCATCGATAGCATCGATAACTGAGTCTTCATCCACATCACAAGCGTAGGCTATTTTTCTTTTTAAATCTGCTGGAACAGGTTGTTCTGCTCTAAGTACCAACATATGAGGTGCAATACCTATACGTCTAAGTTCTTGAACTGAGTGTTGTGTTGGTTTTGTTTTAAGTTCACCGGCAGTTTTGATATAAGGTAAAAGTGTCACATGAATATTCATCACTTGTGTTTTACCAAATTCATGTTTCATCTGTCTGATGGTTTCTAAAAATGGCAAACCTTCGATATCGCCTGTAGTACCACCAAGTTCTACAATAAGAATATCTTTACCTTCACCCGCACTTACAATACGCTCTTTAATTTCATTTACAATATGAGGAACAACTTGGATTGTTTTACCAAGATACTTCCCTTTACGCTCATTTTCAATAACAGTTTTATAGACAAGACCTGTTGTAAAGTTATTCTTTTGTGTCAGTGATGTATCTAAAAATCTTTCATAATGGCCTAGATCGAGATCTGTTTCCGCACCATCTTTAGTCACAAAAACCTCACCATGCTCTAAAGGTGACATGGTACCAGGGTCAACATTGATATAGGGATCAAGTTTTAATACGCCTACACGTTGTCCTGTGTGTTTTAATAATGTTCCTACACTCGCAGCAGTAATACCTTTTCCTAAAGAAGAAAGTACTCCACCAGTAACAAAAATATATTTTGTTTTATTTTCACTCATATAACGTTTTTCCTTTTATGCCACAATTGGCATGATGATTGTAATAAAATTATCGTCTTTAACAATAAATGGTAGAGATGGTTCATTAAATTCAATAGTAAATTCATTTTTATTGGTTTGTGAAATGAAATCCAATATATATTTACTGTTGAATGAAAGTTCAAATTTATCATTTAAACCTGTATTGAGTTCTAATTCCGTTTTAGCTTCTACATTATCTGCACTTAATGAATTAAAAATAATCGTATCAGATAAAAGTGTCATTTTTATCTCTTGAGAAATAGTAGTGATCATTTTTATCGCATCGATCATCTCTTTTTTAGGAAGAGTGATCTGATGTTTCGTCGTTGTTGGAATAATACGCTGATAATCCGGGAATTTACCATTGATTAATCTTGTATAAAAATAATAATTTTCATTTGTAATAATAAGATTTGTTTCATCAAAAAAGATATCTATTTGATCTAAAAACAATTTTTGAATTTCCAAGATAGCTTTTTTAGGCACAATTAAAGAAAGTGCTTCACTGTTGTTACCTGGTATAGTTGCTATAGCCAATCTTCTGGTGTCAGTCCCTACTAAATCAGTTCCATTGTTTTTTATATTGATCAAAGCACCATTGAGTTCAAACTTTGGATTGTTTGTATCAATTGCTGGAGAGATTTTTTTAAGATTTTGAATTAAACTTAGAGAATCCAAAGAAATTTGAGGTTTATCTTCTATCGTTGGGAATGTTGGATAAGAGTTTGGATCAAAGGTAGGAAGTTTAAATTTAGAATGTTTTTGTTTGATAATAAGTGTATTGTCTAAAAGTTCCAATGTGATTTCGTCATCTTTAAGTATACGTATAATATCTAGAAGCTTTTTACCATGTGCAGTAAACGATCCTTCTGCTTCTATACTAATATTTTCAGTAACAATTTTTAAACCTATTTCTGAATCAGTTGCTTTAATAATACATTTACTATCTTGTGTGGTAAACAAGATATGTGAGGTTATTTGACTTGCATCTTTTTTTTCTAAAAAAGGTTGTAAATTAATGAGTATAGATTCTATAATTTGTTTTTGTGCTCTTATCTTCATTGACTTTCCTTATTTTTAATAATATTAGTACGTAGTAGTAGCATGACATGAATATGTGAAAAACTACTTTATTGCTTGTGTGACCGTTGTTTAAGTGAATGCCTAAATTTTTTTGAACATTCACATTTATTCACTTTTAAAATTATATCTTTTTTTTATTCAAGTTTTCTATGTATTAAAATAGTTTATAGTATGTCATTTTGGGTCTGAGTATTTACTTTGTTGGAGAGTTCCTCTAAAATAACTTTAAAATTCTCATCATTGTCTATGATTTCATTTATTTTTTTCATAGCATGTGAAATGGCTGTATGGTCTTTCATTCCAAAATATACAGCAATTTGAGGCATAGAATTTGGTGTAAGATTTCTAGCCAAATAAATAGCAATTCTTCTTGCATTTACAATATTTTTAGTACGTTTTTTAGATTTCATATCAGAAGGTTTAATATTCAGTTCTCTAGAAATAATCTTTACAATTTCATCTATAGTAATATTCTCTTTTTTCTCTTTAAGTTGATCTTTTATGGCATTTTGTGCAAAATCAAGGGTTATTTCCTGGTTAAGCATAGAAGAGAGAGCGTTGAGTTTGATAATGGTTCCTTCTATCTCACGTATATTATCACCCATATTTGTAGCGATGTAATTGACTATTTCATTATCGAGCCGAATACCGTCAAGCTCACATTTTTTTTGAATGATGGCAATTTTTGTTTCCAGTCCGGGTGGTTGTATATCTGCCATAAGTCCCATTTCAAAACGGGTTCTTAGTCTATCTACAAGTCCAGCGATTTTATTGGGTTGTCTGTCTGAAGTAATAACGATTTGTTTATTACTGTTATAGAGTTCGTTAAAAGTGTGAAAAAACTCTTCTTGTGTTTGTTCTTTTCTACTTAGAAATTGTATATCATCGATAAGCAGTAAATCACACTCTCTAAATTTATCTCTAAACCTATCCATCGTTTGAGAACGCAGATGAGAAGTAAAAGAGTTCATAAATTGTTCTAAGGTAGTATAAATAACGGTTTTACCAAGATCTATATGATAATTACCTATGGCTTGAAGAAGATGGGTTTTCCCGAGTCCAACACCACCATAGAGAAAAAGAGGGTTATACTGTCTTCCAGGTTTTTCTGCTACGGATTTTGCCGTAGTATAGGCAAACTGGTTGGAATTTCCTACAATAAAACTTTCAAAGGTCAAAGAAGGGTTAAGATAGGTACTTTTAGAGTGGCTTTTTTCGCTGCTCTGTTTTACAACATGACTTGAACTTTGTTGACTTTGTTTGCCTACTGTGATTTCTATTTCCGGTTTTATTTCGTTTTGCAGTTCAAAAAGATGTTCAAGTTTATTAGTATATTTACTTTTGATCCATTTTGCGATGATCATATTTGGGGCATTAAAATAGACAATATTACTTCGGGAACGTTTGGTATCATAGATAAGGTTTTTAATATATCTCTCATATTCTACTTCAGCGATCTCTTTTTTCAGTTCAAAAAGTACTTTTTGTCCTATATTCATCTGTTCATGCCTTTGATATTTTTAAATGTGTGAATAAAATTTCACAGTTTTAAAGAGTTAAAATTTCTAATGTGAATAACTTATGACATTTTAGCCAACTTAAGCTAAAATAGCGTTATCAAACAGAGTTGAATAATTTTATTCACTATGTGAACAAAGGTGTGAATGAATATTTTAGGAATAGACCCCGGAAGCCGTAATTTAGGGTACTGCATCGTACATTGGGATGGGAAAAAGTTTTCACTTGTTGAAGCAGGTTTACTCAAAATTAAAGGGAAAGAGCTGCAAGAACAGATCATAGAGCTTGTAGAGGGGATAGACATCATTTTAAAGGCACATAAGGTAGATGAAGTAGCTATTGAAGATATCTTTTTTGCTTTCAATCCCCAGTCAGTTTTAAAGCTTGCACAGTTTAGAGGGGCACTCTCTTTAAAAATACTTCAAGAGGTAGGTTATTTCTATGAATACACTGCATTACAAGTAAAAAAAGCAGTGACAGGAAATGGAAAAGCTACTAAAGAACAAGTAGCATTTATGGTAAAAAGGCTGTTTGGTATCAAAAAGGAGATAAAACCTTTAGACATTACAGATGCGATGGCCATCGCATTGACACATCTACAAAGAGTGAAGATGAGAAAGAAACCTAATTAGAAAGTGGTTGAGCGTTTTTCTTTACAGAGATCATACGTTTTTTGGGTATGGTAAATGTAGACTTTTTATTACCTACAACTGACTCTTCAATGATCTTATCATACAAATAGATATCATTTTTAAAATAAGCCAGCCCATCTTCTTCATAGACAGTAAAGTAAATGATATGAACTGGTATAATCCGTTTAAGACCAATAATCGTTGCTTCGTTGCTTTCAAGTATTTCGTCTATTTGACTTTGTGAATAACTCTTTCTTGTATGTTCAAGCAATGTATTTACAAGATCAAAAGGTTTTTCTACACGCATACAGCCGGAACTATAGATTTTATAGCGTCGTGAGAGTAGCGATTTATTATCTGTATCATGCAGGTAGACAGCATATTTATTAGGGAACATAAATTTTACACGCCCAAGTGCATTCGTTTCACCAGGGAACTGTACAAAACGATAGGGAACAGGTTTTTCACTTTTTTCATAAGGGTCCAGCATCTCTTGGGTTATATTTATCTCTTTTTTACCTTTAAATACATGTATATTGTTCTCTTCTAGATACATAGGATTTTCTCTAAGCACAGAGATCAGATCTCTTTTTATAAGATTATCAGGGATGGTCCATGTGGGATTAAGTACCATATAACGTATGCCATTAGAAAAAAGAGGGGTGGGTCTGTCTATGCGCCCTACTACAAGACCTTTCTTCATGATCTGTTCATGGTCTTTATAATACCGAAGATTAAAATCAGGAATATTTACTTCAACATATTCCTCTTCAAATTCTTTTGGGTAGAGTTTTGTTTTATCCAAATTTGTAATGATGGCCTGTATATTATTTTTTGCAGGTTGGTTTAGATAATAGGTCATAGTCTTGTCTACCATGCCGTTTACTTTAAGTAGATAACGTTTCTGGTAATTGATGACAGCATTTTTGAGTGTTTGATCAAACTTAGAGTTGATAGGCGCATTTTTTGGGTAATCTCCAGAGATCTGCAGACGTTTTTTTATCTCTTTAACACGACTTGAACTGTCGCCTAATTTTAAAGACTTTTTGTAATATTTGATCTTTGGGAATTTATCCATCACACGATAAGCTTTAAGAAGTTTGACAAGCTTTCTGTAGCGTGTTTCCATAGGAATAAGAGAAGTTAAATACTCAAAAATAGTGTCATTTTCTATGGCAGATATGAGTTCATCATCATCGGGAAATACTTTAGGCGTCATTTCCCATCTGGCTGCAATATCATCACTTTCTTCAAGGGTGTTCAGTTTTTCTTGTACAAGGTTCCAGTCTACATCACCTTGGACTATAAATCGCACTAAACGTACCATAGAGCTGGTAAGTACAAGGTCAAGTTTTGCATAGGCTGCGGCTTGTTTATTTTGACGTATCTCTCCATTATCAAGCTGATAAAAGAGATGTTTAATAGATGTTTGATCAAATGATTTATTTTTATAGTTAAAAAGAGGATCATTGAGTGCTTGTATCAGATGACTGGTTTTTGTTTTATTTTGACTGCCTATCCATAAAGGTTTATTTCCCGTTTGGGTATAAATGTTTTCTATAATAGGTTTATTTTGACCCTTGATACGTGTTTGGAGTCCCTTTTGGATATGGGCAGAGATGTTTTCTATGGAAAGTGCTTCTGCATGAAGTGTATTTAGTGTAAATAGTAAAAATATCAGTAGAGTAAAAAAACGCAAAAAAAGTGCTCCAAAAATTAAAAGTATTATGAAAATGTATTATAGTGAAATTTAGTGTAAGTTTAATAGTAGCAAGGATAAGTAAACTCAGATAGAGTATTTATATGGAGCTAAGCCTGTAGGCTTAGCTTTTTTTAGAATGTATAGGTAAGACCAAAGTTGATTGAATCAACTTTGTAATCACCAATAGTAACTGTATCAAATCCAGTGTCATCATAGAGTGTTGTGTAGTCTACGAAGATGCCTATATTTTCTGTCATTGCATAACTGGCACCAAGGCCCCATTGGAAACCACTCTCTGAATATTCAGTAAAGTCATCTTCAACTGTGACTTCACCATATCCAAGTAATCCATAAAGTGTTATCCCACCCATCGGATACATCGGTTTTAGATAGAGAGCAATATTTGACATGTCTCCATTATAATCTGTTTCTGTACCATTGTCGAAGGTCAAGTCACCAAAAGTAGCAGAATATCTTCCTTCCACCCCAATGTATTTGTTAAAATTATAACCTGCAATCAGGCTTAAGGCATCACCTGATATATCTGCATTAGGACTCCAAGAGAGTAGATTAACTCCAAAACCGGGTGCTGTTACTCTTAGTGCAGCATCATTATTCATATTCATAGCTGAATAACCTAAACCTACATAAAAACTACTATCATCGATAGGAGCTTCTACTTCAACTACCGGTTCAACCGGTGCGATATCTCCACCTGCTATTGCAAGTGTACTCATTGCCAAAACCGTTACTACCGAAAGTGTAAACTTTTTCATACTTTTTCCTTATATTTAAATTTAATATTTCATTATATGGTAAATAGTCATTCATGTCAAATGTAAAGGAAATAATTTGTGCTTTTAAAAATTACTTATATTTTTTATCGATGAGTTTCAGATATTTTACAGGGGTTACCTTTTTCATTTCTTCAGCCAGCCATTGTATCTGGAACCATGCCGCTCCAGAATCTCTGAGGTCAAAATAGTTTTTGAGACTTCTGATGTTAAAAGTGACCACCATATCTACTTTCCAGTTATCTGAAACTATGTGTTTAAATCCATCTCCCACATTTCTTTTTTTCTTTCCATTTTGTAATGCGGTAAATAGTGCATCAGCATTCCCTTTATTTTCTTCCAGAAAAGGAAGTGATGATTTAGCTACTGCAGAGTGTATAAAATCATCATTTTTTTGATATTGGAAAAAGAACTTGTCATAGATAGATCTGATCTCTATGCTCAAATACGCTTTATCTATAATGACAAAGAGGTTTAAAGTAAGCAGTGTTTTTAAAAAGAAGTTAAACCCGTCTTCATTTTCAAGTGAAGCCACAAAAGCATTAATGACACTTGACATCGTATAACGTGTACTTCTTACAGAAATGGCTTGAAGTCTATGTCTCGCATGTTCCTGGAGTACCCCTCTTGAAGTTCCCTGCACCAAAAAGCTTAACGTGGCATGCTCGATGATAGAGTGATGGTGATGTACCCAGGCAAGGTTTGAAAGCAGATCAGAATCATTGATGTCATTGATAGCATCGGTGTCTAAATCATTCATTGCATTCTTAACACATTCATTTTCACTGTTCTCAAAACTGTCGTAACATGTTCTTGCTGCGATCTCTGCAACACCAAGGCCAGATTGTTGTAAAAGTGTGACTTTTGGCTTTTCGTATTCAATATGATACATTTCTATTTTTTCCATCATTCTACCCTGCGCATACTAATTTATTTTGATACAATTATATCACTATAAAGTAAAGGTACAAACATGCAACCCAATGAACGTTTTTTTTCTTTCGAAGAAGATTTTAGAGACCCTTATGCAAGAGACAGAGACAGAGTGGTTCACTGCAGCTCTTTTAGACGGCTAGAGTATAAAACACAGGTTTTTTTAAATCATGAAGGTGACTACTTTCGTACGCGCTTAACTCATTCACTTGAAGTAAGTCAGATAGCCAGAACACTTTCACGTATGTTGGAACTGAATGAGACCCTTGCAGAAGTCATTGCACTTTCACATGATCTGGGGCATACACCTTTCGGGCATGTGGGCGGTGATGAGTTAGATAAACTTCTAAAAGCAGACGGTAGACCTTTGGGCTTTGAACATAATTTTCAGTCTTTTAGGGTTTTAACTAAGTTGGAAAAACGGTACAAAGAGTTTGATGGACTTAACCTCACATTTGCTACGCTCGAAGGGGTACTCAAGCACTCATACCCGTATAAAAAACCTTTTTTAGACGGATTAGACACCCGTTTTAATCTAGAGAAACACCCATCACTTGAGGCGATGGTAGTAGATCATGCAGATGAGATTGCCTATACTTCACATGATATTGATGACGGTATCAAATATGGACTTATTGCATTTGATGACCTCTTAAAAGATGCACTTTGTTTGAGAGTGGATGAAGCGGTACAAAATGAAGGTATCAAAAGAGATGATACACTCTACAGACATCGTTTTGTGGCAGGTTTGATCAAGATGCTGGTAGAAGATTTTATAGAAAACTCAAGAGAAGGTGCAAAAAAATATCGACAGGACGTACCTATCTGTGTGACTATGGATGCACAAGAGACGTTGCCGGTAGGCTTTTCTAAAGAGACAGAAACACAGCTTAAAAAACTCAAAAAACTACTCCATCAAAAACTTTACAAACATCAAAAAATTGTACGTAAAATGCATGCAGGAAAACAGTGTATTCAAGGATTGTACACAGCATTTACTGAAGATATAGATCTTCTTCCTCCCCATCAAAAAGAGTTGTTTGAAGTACGCACAAAAGAGCGGGTTATCGCTGATTATATCGCAGCTATGACAGACCGTTATGCGATGAAGACCTATCATGAAATGTATGGGTTTTCACTCTAACATACATGAAACTATAGTACTTGTTTTTACGCATGTATGACAGGATATTGATGAACTTTAGATACTTTTTTACATAAAAATCTTTTATATAGTAAATTTTGGGTATAATTCGCGAAAATTACATAGGGCGTAAAGCTTTATTTTAGGACATTTTATGCAAAAAATTAAAAACATTGCGGTTATCGCACACGTTGACCACGGTAAAACAACACTGGTAGATGAACTCCTTCAGCAGTCTGGTACATATGCAGCACACCAAGAAGTACAAGAAAGAGCGATGGACTCTAATGCTATTGAAAAAGAAAGAGGAATTACGATTCTTTCTAAAAATACCGCTATTGTATATGGTGATCACAAGATCAACATTATCGATACTCCTGGTCACGCCGATTTTGGTGGTGAAGTGGAACGTGTTCTTAAAATGGTAGATGGTGTACTTCTTTTGGTAGATGCACAAGAAGGTGTTATGCCTCAAACTAAATTCGTTTTGAAAAAAGCGATTGCACTTGGGCTTATCCCTGTTGTTGTTATCAACAAGATCGATAAAGACGGTTCAGATCCGGACAGAGTAATGGACGAAGTCTTTGACCTTCTTGTGGCACTTGAAGCAAATGAAGAGCAACTTGAATTCCCAGTACTTTATGCAGCTGCACGTGATGGTTATGCTAAATGGGAAATGGAAGATGAAAACAAAGATATGACACCATTGTTTGAAGCAATTCTTACAAAAGTACCATACCCTGTTGGTTCACCAGATGAAGATACACAAGCACAGGTATTTACACTTGACTCTGACAACTTTGTTGGGCGTATTGGTATTACACGTATCTTTAATGGTAAAGTGAAAAAAGGTGATGAGTATCTTCTTGTAAAAGCATGTGGAGCAAAATCAAAAAGCCGTATCTCTAAACTTATCGGATTTAAAGGTCTTGAGCGTATTGAGATCCAAGAAGCTGAAGCGGGTGATATTGTTGCAATTGCAGGATTTAACGACATCGACGTAGGTGACTCTGTATGTGACGCACAAAATCCTGTTCCACTAGATCCTATGCATGTTGAAGAGCCTACACTTTCAGTTATCTTGTCTGTAAACAACGGACCTTTGGCAGGGCAAGAAGGTAAACATGTAACTTCTAACAAGATCAAAGAGCGTCTTGATAAAGAAATGGAAACAAACATCGCAATGCGTATGGAACCAATGGGCGATGCCTCTTTCAAGGTTTCTGGTCGTGGTGAGCTTCAGATCGGTATTTTGGCAGAGAACATGAGACGTGAAGGTTTTGAGTTCATGCTGGCACGTCCAGAAGTTGTAACTAAAGAAGAAGATGGTGTAAAAATGGAGCCATTTGAGCACTTAGTAGTAGATGTTCCTGAAGAATTCCAAGGTGTTGCTATTGAAAAACTAGGTAAAAGAAAAGCAAATATGACTTCACTTACCCCTATGCCAGATGGTACTATTAGGTTAGAATTTGAGATACCTGCACGTGGACTTATTGGATTTAGAAATGAATTTTTGACAGACACTAAAGGAGAAGGTATCATGAACCACTCTTATTTGGAGTACAGAGCGTATACAGGTTCAGTTGAAAGCAGAACGGCAGGCGCACTAGTATCTATGGATAATGGTGAAGCAGTAGCCTTCTCTATCTTTAACCTTCAGTCAAGAGGTACTATGTTCATTAGCCCACAAGAGAAAGTATATGCAGGTATGGTTATCGGTGAGTCTGCAAGACCTGGAGACCTTGATGTGAATCCGCTTAAAGGTAAAGCATTGACAAACATGAGAACATCAGGTTCAGATGATGCGATAAAGCTTGTTACACCAAGAGCAGTGACACTAGAGTCGGCAATGGAGTGGATTGAAGATGATGAACTTATCGAAATTACGCCTCTTTCTGTAAGAATTCGTAAAAAATCGTTGGATGCGAATGAAAGAAAAAGAACAGCAAGAGATAAGAAGAACTCCAAATAGTTCTTTGATTTCACTGCATCTTCGAGGGAGTTTGTCCGGTCACATACTGACCGTATGCGCCCTCTCAACAACCCTCAAATCTACACTAAACTAAAAGACTATTGCTTTTTCGATATATTTTGGAAATAAATTACTATTTTTATAGACTATTTCCTGCGCGTAAGCCACTCACCCAAGCAAAGTGAAAATTAAACCCTCCCCTGTCTCCATCGACATCGAGTATTTCTCCTGCGAAATAAAGATTAGATACACGTTCTGACTCCATTGTTTGTGGGTTTACTTCAGTGGTGTTGATGCCGCCTGTGGCCACTTCTGCACCTTTGAAACCTTTGGTGTCGTTGATAGAGAGTTTTAGGTTTTTGATAGCGTAGACGAGTTTCCCAATTTCTTTTCTGTTTAAGTCATTCTCTTGTTTAGCCTTACACTTCGACTGTTCTAAAATGATAGAGATGAGTTTTTTGTTCAGTACACCTTGAAGCCATATTACTATAGGTTTTTCACTCTCCTCTTGTATACGACTTAGTAGTAAGTTGGTGAGTTTTTCTTTACTTAGTTCTGGCATGAGGTCCATGTTCAGTTCACAGTAGTCAAAATTTGCCAGTCTTGTACTGACTTCTCGACTAAGATCCAAGATAGCGAGACCACTTATGCCGTAGTTTGTGAAAAGTAAATCACCTTTTTTTTCTGTGATGTACTCGCCGTTGGCGTAGAGTTGTGCTACTCCAGCTACCTTTACTCCTGCACATGCTTTAACCCAGGGTTCTTCTGAACATAGTTGTACAAGTGAAGGGTGGCGTGGTATGAGGCTATGTCCCATTTTTGTGGCAAAGGCGTATCCGGAGTTGGAACCGCCAAGTTGTGGTGCTGCAGGTGAACCGGAAGCCAAGAGGAGTTTTTTACAACGCTTAGTTCCTTGAGACGTTTCTACAGTAAAAGTATCAGCTTCCTTACTTATGGATGTTACAGCACCGTCACATATGATCTCTACCCCTGATCTTTTAGCTTCATATTCAAGTAGTTCAACCACAGAACTAGCCTGTAGAGACATAGGAAACATTTTGCCCTCTTTGCCTTCTATAAGTTCAAGTCCTATGGATGTGAAAAAGTTTTCTACTATTTCAACGCCATAACCCTCCAAAACTTTTTTTATAAAATCAGGGTTTTGTCCATGAAAACGGTTTGTGGTGATGTATTTGTTGTCTATGTTACATTTTCCGTTGCCAGAGACCAAGATTTTTTTACCGATTTTAGTATTTTGTTCCAGTACTATGATCTTTTGCCCTGCTCTTGCAGAAGTGATGGCAGCGATGAGCCCTGCTGCCCCTGCACCTACAACAATCATATCAACCATTTTCATCCTTTACCCTGGACTATGACATAGAAATCATAAAACTAGTAATTATCATAATCATATGACATAGTTCGGGTTTATATGGCAGATTATAACCTATAATCTGTTATAACATGAAAAATAAACAAACGAAGAAGGATGATTATGTCAGCATTAGTAGAATTCAGTATGTTCCCCACCGAAAAAACCCAAAGTAAAAGTGCCTTTGTAGCAAGGGTTCTAGACATCGTAGATAAAAGTGGTTTAGCGTATCAACTTACCCCTATGGGGACTATAATTGAAGGTGAAACGGTTGAAGAGGTATTGAATGTTATTAATAAAGCTTACGAAGAGCTTCAAAAAGATTGCGGTCGTGTCTATAGCTCCATAAAGATTGATTGGCGTGATGGCCCAGTGGGTAGATTGGGCAACAAAGTAAATGCAGTAGAAGAGAAATTAGGTCGCAAGCTAAATTCATAACAGGACAAGTCGTGTGAGCACTCTGCTGAAGAGACATAGCTTGGGCTTTGCCCAAATATGTACTCCATAATAAAAGAGTTGGGACGAAAACTTCATTCTTAATCTAAACAGAAGTGTGGCCCTTCAGTGGGGGAGAACACGATGACAACGGAAGTTAAACAGCTAAAATTGGATATAATACGCCCAATTTCTAATAAGGATTTTTAAATGTGTGCTGAAAAGATACAACGTTTAATACAGGCGAGTATACTGGGGTTTGTTATGGGTTTAGCAGGTTCTGGTATGTATGCAGCTGCGTTTATTTTACAATTTGCCATGATGGTGATGCTTGTCCTCGCAGGGTTGACAGGATTTTGTCCAGGGCTTATTGTGCTTAAAAAGATTTTCCCTGCGTGTAAATGTGAAGAAACTAATGAAAAGGACAACAACTAATGTCAAATATATCATATAAAGATGCCGGTGTAGATATCGATGCGGGTAATGCGTTCGTAGAAGCAATAAAAGCAGATGTAAAATCTACTTTCGATAAAAATGTTATCGGTGGTATCGGTTCATTTGCCGGTGCGTATGCACTGCCAACGGGGTATAAAGAACCAGTGATCCTTTCTGCTACAGATGGTGTGGGTACGAAGCTTCGTATCGCTATAGAGAGCGGGAAACTTGACACAGTGGGTATTGACCTTGTGGCAATGTGTGTAAACGACCTTATTTGTAACAACGGAACACCAATGTTCTTCTTGGACTACTATGCAACGGGTAAATTGCTTCCTGAGAATGCAAAAGATGTAGTTGCAGGTATCGCAGAGGGTTGTCGCAGATCTGAATGTGCACTTGTCGGTGGTGAAACAGCTGAAATGCCAGGTATGTATTCAGATGATGACTTTGACCTTGCAGGATTTGCTGTAGGTATAGCAGAACGTTCAGAGATGGATACCGTAGCAAACGTGAAAGAGGGGCAGATCCTCATTGCTATGCCAAGTTCAGGTGTGCATTCAAACGGATATTCTTTGGTGAGAAAACTGCTTTTTGACAAACTTGGCATGAGCCTTGAAACTGAGTTTGAAGGTAAACCACTGGTAGAGACTCTGCTTGAACCAACACGTATCTACGTAAAAGAGTATAAAGCCAATAAAGAGCATGTAAAAGCCTTAGCCCACATTACGGGTGGAGGAATCGTAGAAAACCTTCCTAGAGTCCTTCCAGACGGTATGAGAGCCATTGTAAACAAAGAGAGTATCAAAGTACTTCCGATCTTTGAATTTATGGGCCAATATGTGGATGAAGAAGAGATGTACAGAGCCTTTAACATGGGTGTAGGAATGGTATGGGTTGTAGAACCTGAAAATGTAGATGCCGTACTTGCAAACACAGACGGTTATGTTATCGGTGCGCTTGCACATGGTGAAAAGGGTGTGGAGATGGTTTAATCCATCTTCCTTGCTTTTAAAACACATGACATGTGCATTTCACATGTCAAATACTACTCAGGTTTACACACACCTTTTTCTATACACTCTCTATCCAACTCCCCACTTTTCCATTTTGAAAGATACGCTTTTAAGTTATTGTATACATCCCCTTGCAGCATATAGAGCCCTATGAGGTTTGGTAATGCCATCGACAAGATGAGCAGATCTGAGAACTCTAACAGGGCAGAAGCACTGGTCACCGAGGCGATGACAGTAAATGAAACAAAGATCAGTTTATAAATCAGGGTATATTTTTCTCCAAACAGATATGTCCAAGAACGTTCCCCATAATATGACCATGAGATCATAGTAGAAAAAGCAAAAAGTACGATGGAAAATGACAAGATAACAGGGAACCATGAAATGACAGTTCCATACGCTGCTGCTGTAAGCGCAGCACCTTGTTTGGTAGCTACAAGGTTGGCAAACTCTCCACTAGGATCATAGACACCTGTAGTGACGATAACAAGCGCTGTCATACTACAGATAACGATCGTATCAATAAACGGTTCATAAAGTGCAACCATCCCTTGTCTGACAGGGTATTTTACCGAGGCAGTAGAGTGCACGATGGCAGCGGAACCTATCCCGGCTTCACTTGAGAAGGCAGCACGTTTAAAACCTTGTACAAGTACCCCGATAAGGCCACCTGCAGCAGCAGTAGGGGCAAAGGCTTCATGAAAGATGGTTGAGATGGCAGCAGGCACTTGGGAAGCATTTGTAATGAGTATCCATAAGGATGCGATCAAATAGATAAGTACCATGGCAGGAACGATTTTTTCTGCGGTGCTGGCGATACGTTTAATCCCACCAATAATAACAAATCCTACAAGCGTTGCCATGATAAAACCAAATACGATCGGATACTCATGAAAGAAAGGAACACGTTCAGACAATGCTCCCATAGCCTGTGAGGTCTGGAAGGCATTACCTGCACCCAAAGATCCCCCGATAGCAAGTACTGCAAACATGACAGCAAGTACTTTTCCCAGTTTGACATGTCCTTTAGAGGCGAGTCCCTTGGACAGATACTGCATCGCTCCACCCATGATACGGCCATCAGGTCTTGTTTCCCGGTAAATTTGTGCAAGTGTTACTTCTGTAAATTTAAGTGTCATACCAAAGAACCCTGCCAATATCATCCAAAAAGTAGCACCTGGACCACCCACGGCAATGGCGATGGCAACTCCAGCGATGTTTCCGAGTCCTACGGTTGCAGACAAAGCTGTCGTTAAAGACTGGAAAGGGGTGATTTCACCTACATCATCAGCCGTTTTGTATTTACCTGTGATTATTTTAAAGGCATGAGAAAACATACGTATATTGATAAAGCCAAAACGAAAGGTAAGAAAAACCCCTCCCACAATAAGCCATGCAACAATAAAAGGCATACTTGTGCCTTCCATACTGCCAAAAAAGATGTCGAAGAAGAAGATGGAGCCCAAGAGGCTATTAATTTGTTCAAATATACTGTTCATATGTTACCCTGGCATGAAGATGGGATTATTATACTGATTAACGCCTAAAGTCCTCTAATTTAGGTGTAAAAAAAATATTTTTTGTCTTTTTTCGAAAATCTATTGACAAATGGAAACCTTTTGACTATAATTGCGTTCCTTTTTAACCTGATGTCTAGGTTTGAAGTAACGGAGTGTAGCGCAGTCTGGTAGCGCACCTGGTTTGGGACCAGGGGGTCGAAGGTTCGAGTCCTTTCACTCCGACCATTTAGATATTTAACATGTAATAATAAATAATCATTTAATTATGGTAGGCGTAGTTCAGTTGGTAGAGCGCCAGTTTGTGGTACTGGTTGTCGCGGGTTCGAGTCCCGTCGCCTACCCCATATTAGAAATTAATCGGGTAACCACCCAATATGAAGAAGCGCTTGTGGCTCAATTGGATAGAGCATCAGACTTCGGATCTGAGGGTTGGGGGTTCGAGTCCTCCCTGGGTCACAGATTGAAAAGGCCGCCAATTGGTGGCCTTTTTTATTGGACAATGTTAGAGGATCCCGGCTGAAACGGCAGTGTAACACCGGGAAGTCCTCCTTGGGTCACAATTAAATCAAGGCAAAATGTGGGCAGATAAAAAGGCTCGCATTTCTATTTACCTGCATGTGGATTGGCAGTTGTGATAACAATTTTTGCTTTGATTTACAAATATGAGAATTAGAAAGGCCCACAAAGGAATCCTCCATGGGTAACAAATTTGAAATTTACAAGATTATTCCATCAATCTTTACACAAGTTCTGACTCCAGATGTATGGATTAATCTGCTAACTTTAATTTAAATACTTTATCATCTAGATTTATCTCGATGTTCATCTCTATGGTCATTAAAATCATTATGACAACTTGTCCCGTAATCATCATGTCCCAGAATTTCGTCTCTATGCCTATCCCTATGATCTTCATGATCAGAGTAATCTG